>CAZAED010000005.1:16256-35773 GCA_964484145.1 uncultured Candidatus Saccharibacteria bacterium
GGGAAAATTATCAACATCGACCGCAATGTCCTTGAGCGATTAAAAAAACCAAAAATTTTGAATTAAATGCTTCATTGCTATTATTATAGCAAAAGAAAAAATAGTGTCAACCCCGCCCCTGCGAAGGGCGGGGTCAAACTTACCTTTCGGCAGGAGGTACAACAACATTATAAATTTCAGGAAGAGCTAAGTCTAAGCTTTCGCTTAATGTTATTTGTTCCGATAATTTTTGATATTCCAAATAATAATCTTTTCCGGTTTCTAGCAAATCCATAGCTGTGGGCTGAACAATATTCTCACCTATTTTTAAACTAGCCAAACTGCTTTCCGCGAAATTTTTGGTTGGGATGCTAGTAATGTTTAATATTACTTCTTGCGATGTTTGAAGGTCTTTTAACAAACTCACAAACTTCTCCTTAACTTCCGTAAGCCAAGTAGTTTGGGTAAAACCACCAACGCAGGCAAAACCTGTGTAAAGCAAAACCATAAAGCACAAAGGGCTGGAAGGGTAAATTTTTCTGCCTTCGATTAATTTCAATAAATTTCCGCGGTCAGGCAAATTTCTTAATATCTGCCTCCTACCCTTTTCATCTATCCCCCAAAACATAAAAGTGTGTTCGTTACTAAAATACTTTTGCCAAAGTTCCCTACCCTCAGCGGTTAATATAAGTTTTCCAATAATATTTTCCTGATCCCCAATTATATTTTTTATATACTCCAAAACTATACTCTCTAGCGGCAAATAAACCAGCTTTGGCGCGGAGGGAAAAACCTTTTGCCATAAGTTATAAGACATTCGGCAGGTTTGAGTAGAAAAACTGTTTTGATTTGTATCTATTTGTAAAGCATTTAATATGTATTCCGACTCTTTATTTTTTTTAAATCTTAAAATATCTTTTTCAGTAATTGAAGGCGTAGAAAAAACTGGAAGGGTTTTTAACTTGTCTGGAAAAAAAGAATGCCGGTGTAAATTAGCAAAGTCATCGTGTTTTAAAACCGAACCTGACCACGAAGTCACATTGTTTAAACTAACGCTTTCTGTGGCAAGACAAATAGCGTACTCAGGTAATTTAAAATGCAGCGAATAAATTAAGTCCGCGTTTACAAAAATTGGATGCCCCCAAATACCTAAGTGGTCTATAGTTGAAACCAAAGGCTTGGCAAGAAGCTGCTGCCTTGCTTGGTCGGCAATATTACTGCCGTATATAGTGTTTAAAAAATGACTTATAATTTTTAAAAATTCTTGATCGGGCTTTTGCTTTGGCATTTCCCAGGCAGTCTTAATATAACCTGACAGCGTTAAATCCCCAAAGTTGTTTTCAATTTCCCCTAAAACCGGGCGCTTTTTAAAAACCTGGACTTTAATTTCATTTAGCGATAGTTTTTTATCCATTCTTCAATTTTAAAGCGGAAGGCTTGCTAAAGCAAGCCTTCCGCGGTCAATTGTCAATCGTTAAAAGTTAATTGTTTTGTTTTACCTTACCCCTTTTGGCGTTAAAGCCCTAATGCCTGGCAAAAAATTACCCGTCTGCTGACCTAGGCAAAAATAATATATGTAATCTGACCATATGGTTACACCGTTTATAATATCAAAATCCCCTGTTGGCACATAGTAATAGTCGTTAGCCGGATAACCCAAAGGGTTTGTTACTTCGCCGCAATAACCGTCGGGTGGTATTGGAGAACGAGGAAATGTAGTTAAATATGTAGGCGTCATACCCACGGGCACGCCGTTTACAACATCTGGATACCCTTTGTTCTGAGCGTTGTATAATTCTAGCCCAGTATTCATTTGGGTCATGTCGGCTAAGCGTTTTACGTTGCGAGATTTCTCACGTGCCGACATAAAGGCAATTAAAGCCACAGAAGAAAGTAGAGCAATAATTGCCACGACAACTAAAACCTCAATTAATGTAAACCCCTCTCCATTTTTCTTGACTGAGTGGTCATTAACAAAATTCTTATGGTGATTAAAATTAAATTTTTTCACTACCATATTGAGTAAAAAGTGGGGCGGGGTAAAACCCGCTTGATTTTTATTTTTATTTCTTTGGAACATACTTTTAAATTATTATACCACAAAATAAAAAACCCACAAAATGTGGATTAATATTACTGTTTATGGCCCGCATTTGCTACTGCTTCGGCGCGATAGACTTCGCTCATTGCTATTTATCAGTTTAATTGATTTTTAACAACTTCCTTCTGGCGTAAAGCAGACGTAGTCCGCCTAAGGCGGACGAAGTCTGGTGGGAACGGTGGGGATCGAACCCACGACAAACGGCTTAAAAGGCCGCTGCTCTACCGACTGAGCTACGTTCCCATATTTACCACTTTGATGATAACTAACATATTCTACAATATTCTTTAACTTTTATCAAGCCTTTTTTGACAAAAATCCTAAATATACTAAACTAGTATAAATAATCATTAACTTATAAATATGCCCTGTATAGCTTCTTTGAGACTAAAAAGAAGCTCGTGGGACATACAAAATTATTAACGTTGATATGGATATTTTAGCCTTTGCTAATTTTTCCATCTCAAAGAAATTACACGGGGTATGGACAAAAACCAGAAGATTGCTGTTGCTGTAATAGTAGCTATTGCGCTTATAGCTGCTTGGCAATTAGGCAAAAAGCCAGTTACAAACCAAAATCAAAACGAAAACCAAGAACAAGAAACTCAAAATATTAATAGCGACTCAAGCAGCAACCCTACACCAACTCCTACCGAAACCCAAAATACAAGCATGGAAGGCAATGCTTGGGAAGGTGTATTAATGGAATCGGACAATACCAATAAAGGCAACTATAGACTTCAAACCAAAGACCATGTACTTTACTTACGCACAAGTCGAGATTTTAGCTCAATGTTAGGCAAAGAGGTTAAAGTTACTTATGAAGGTACATTAGAGAACTTTGTTTTAGGTGATATAGACATAGTTGTTAAATAGATATATTTAAAAGATTGACGTGATTGAAAAAGATTGACAAGACTGTATATAATTCTTGTCAATCTTTTAAATCATTTAATTCTTGTCTTTCCTTTATGCTTCTTGAATCCTTTCAACAACCCTGGGATTACGAATTACTAGATACCGGAAATGGGTATCGCCTTGAACGCTGGGGCGATACTCTTTTGGCAAGGCCAGATCCTCAAATTATTTGGCCAAAATCTTTACCGGACGAAGAATGGGAGAAAGCCACCGCCAAATTTATTACCGGCAAAGGAGACGAAAAGGGTAAATGGGAATTAAAAGGCAAAATTCCAAGTCCTTGGATTATACAAAACCAAGACACAAAATTTCTTTTAAAACTCTCCCCTTTTAAACATACCGGGCTATTTGCGGAGCAAGCTGCGCAATGGGAATGGATGGTTAGCAAAATTAAGAATGAAAAATTAGGAATTAAGAATGAAAAACCTATTCAGCATTCTGCATTCAAAATTCTAAATTTATTCGCGTATACCGGTGGGGCGACAATGGTTTTAGCAAAAGCTGGGTGCCAGGTAACGCACGTAGATGCCTCCAAACCGAGCATAACCTGGGCGAATGAAAACTATAAGTTAAATAGTTTGCCGGCCAATTCCGTAAGATGGATGCTTGATGACGCGGTTAAATTTGTTAAGCGCGAAATAAAGCGCGGGAACAAATATGAAGGCATAATTATGGACCCCCCTGCCTTTGGCCACTCTCCCGACGGCAAAACTTGGAAATTTAACCAGGACCTGCCCGGACTGCTTGCCGATTGCATAAAACTACTTTCAAGCGACGCAAAATTTTTAGTAATAAACGGCTACGCCACTAACTCCTCTGCCCTTGCTCTAAATAACCTACTGGAAAATACGGCAAAAGACCTTGGCGGCAAAATAGAATTTGGCGAACTTTGCTTAAAACACCCAATTAGAAATAAGGATTCTAACGAGGCAAAAAAATCTGAAAGATTAATATCAACCGGTATATTCGCCCGCTGGTCCCACTAAAAAACTCTGCGCTTGCAGAGTTTTAAATTATGGTCAATTTTATTTAATTTTGATCAATTATGGTCAATTCCCCTTTGGCTCCAAATACCCCATTACTTTGTTGTAAATTTCGTCTAAGCTGAGCTGACCTTTTATTAAAAATTCTTTCACACCCTGCTGCTGCAATATTTCCCTTAATTCTGGCTTGTCTAAATTTGTCAAAACTATAACAGGCACATTTTCCAAGCCCATTTTTGATTGCATAAAATCTAAGACTCCCATACTACCGTCTTCGGTAGTTAAAAGCAAGTCCAAAATTACCGCATCTGGTTTAAAAGCTTCTAAAATATGCTTAGCTTCGCGCGCAGTTTGAGCAGACTTAACCTCCATGTCAAAACTCTCAAAACGCTTCTTAAGCGTATTAACTATTAAATTGTCGTCGTCTACTATTAAAATTGAATGCTTCATAAAAATAATGACAAAAATGAACAAAAATCAAATAAATGACAAAAATTCTGATGCATACCTATTTTTTAATTTTTGTTCATTTCCGTCGTTTTTGTCATTTAATTACACTTCATTGCTATCTCCCACAAACTTCCCCATTAGTATTAAGTATACCACCGGCAGCACTAACCAGACAAACGAGGCATATTGTTGAATAAATATAGCCTGTATAAGAGGGCTAAAATTATTTTGCATTTCTAAAGGCAAATAATTTAAAACTATATTTATAAGAAGTCCAATTTGTAAAAAAGAAAACAAGAGCCCAAAGAGCATAGAACTAATTTGCCTATGGTCAGCCGAAGTTTTAAAAACATAACGTCCAAGCAGTAAAAATAAAACCAAAAAAATAGCGCCAAAAGCCACAAGCCCCTGCAAAGCCGCAAGGCCCTCCGGCAATTTACCCGCAATACCGCCCGCTAAAAACGGTGCCTGTAAAACTAACAACTTAGCAATATATATGCTAATTAAAATATTAACTACTCTGCCGCGGCCGGCAGCAAAAGCGTAAAAAACCGAGGCTAGTACCCAGGCGCCCAAAATAAACACATCCCAGGTGGGATTGTGCCAGTTAAAAGTCTTTATTAAATTTATAAAATTATCCACTTTTGTTTCAAAAATCTTATTTCCTATATTTTAGCAGTTTTAATAAAAATGCTCAAAGTAAATTTGAGCTTTGAGCAATGTTACCCAACTTTTTTCTTCGAATTATTAAAATTAGACTGAAACAAAAATTTACAATTACCCAAGTAAATGGATATAGTAATGTTAAAATATTGAACTTTTCCAAAGCAAAAATGCTTAAAGCATGCCTAAAAGCCGTTAATTCCCAAGTAAATAAACTCTCTTCAAAAGGTTTATTCCAAGCCTTTCTAATAGTTGGCGCAAAACCACTTACATCTGTCGCAACAAGTAAAATTACCGACAAAACCGGCTGCTTAACTACTAACCACAGAAACAAAGCAAACCCTGAAAGAAATAAAAAAACATAGTCCAATAAAACAATTTTTCTCTCGCCATACTTTAAGGCTAATAAAAAAATCACTCCACAAATTAATGACACTACTAAAGTAATCCAAGCTCCCACTCCTGCTCCGCCATAAACCTGTAAAGCCCAAGTAATTGTTGAGGCCACTGTCCAAATGAAAAAAGTAAAACTGTGAGGAACAGTTTTTTTGTTCAATATATCCTTTACATAAATACCATAACCAACAAAAGAAAGAATTACAGCAATAATACTTAAAATAATTTTATAGTTAAGCATCATGCGGATTTAAAAATTCTCTTTAATACTACTCCATAAACTGTCGTCTACGTTAACCACCTCTCCCCTTTCCTCTGCTAAGTCTTTGAGTAAACTCTTTTCTTTTTTAGAAAGTTTTTGGGGAACAACTACCCTTACTGTTAGCATTAAGTCGCCGCGGCTTTTGGAATTTATATGAAAAACACCCTTGTCTTTTATTTTTAAAACTGTGCCGCTTTGCGTGCCGTTTGGGATTTTAACTTCTATGTCTCCGTCCAAAGTTTTGGTAATAATTTTTGCGCCAAGTGCTGCTTGAGTAAAACTAATAGGCAAATCTTTAAACAAATTAAAACCGTCGCGCACAAAGTCTTTGTGGGGCTTTACTTTTATAGCTAAATACAAGTCTCCGGCGCCACTGCCCCTATAACCAGCCTCACCCTCCCCAGGAATTCTAACTCTCTGGCCATTGTCTATGCCGGCCGGAATTTTAACAGAAATAGTTTTGTCCTGACGTTTTACGCCGCTGCCCTGACAATTAGAGCACACTATTTCCGGCACCTGGCCTGTGCCTTCACACCTTTCGCATGCTTGCCTAGACTGTACATTACCAAAAATAGTTCTTCTAGCAGTTACTACTTGTCCTGAGCCTTTACATATTGCGCAGGTAATAAGCTTACTGCCCTTAGCAGCGCCACTACCTTCGCAAACTTTACAAGTATCCTGCTTTTCTAAAGTGACAGTTTTTTCCACGCCAAATACGGCTTCTTCAAAATTTATTTGCAAATTCATTTCTAAATCTATACCCCTGTTTCTACGGGAAGTTGCTTCCTGGCGGCCGCCAAAAAAGTCGCCAAAAATGTCGCCCAAGTCAAATTCTACTCCGCCCTGAGAATTAAAGCCATTAAAATCAAAGCCTTCAAAAGGGTTGCCTCCACCAGCGCCACCATACCTAAAACCACCGGCCCCAGCTCCGGTGGCAGCCTCCCAATTGCTTCCGTAACTGTCATATGCTTTGCGTTTTTGCTCGTCCCCTAACACCTGGTAGGCTTCGTTTATTTCTTTAAACTTGTCCGCGTTGCCGCTGCCTTTGTCCGGATGGTATTCGTGCGCTTTTTTTCTAAACGCTCGCTTTATTTCGTCAGCGGAAGCAGTTTTATTAATTCCTAAGGATTGATAATAGTCTTTGCTCATAAATCAATTAAACAATTTAGCCATTTAACAAAAAACAAGGCGGGAATGTTTGCTTGCTTAATTGCTAAGTTGCTTATTTGTTACTTGAACTCTATTTTACTGTCCGGCACAACCGCTAAACTAATTGTGCCATATTGTTCTTCGTACTTTTTTAAATTTTCTTCCATTGCTCTACTAAGACGTTTGAAATGTGATGGCGACAAAACTATTCTTGCCGAAAGAGTACCCGAAGGAGGAACTACAGTGAAAAAATCCATTACAAACTCTTCACCAGTATGTAAAACTTGCGCTTGGTTTGCATAAACTCCCTTTAAAGTTTCGGGACTAGCGTGAACATTTATAGATTTTGGTTCTTGGTTAGTCATATATTCAATTAAACAAATTAGCAATTTAACAAAAAGCAACTTGGTTAATGTTAAATTGCTTAATTGCTAAATTGTTTGCTGTTACTCTAGGCTTGCTTTAATATTTGCCGCTTGTTCTATTTCCGCATCACAATAAGTTGTTGGAAGCTGAGCGCCATAAAAAGAAATAGCGCGAGTTGGCCTAAGCACTGTATCTTGCATAATACAAATCGGACTTTTGGTTTCAGAAAGACCTATTTGTGTCCCAAAACTATTAAGCATAATAGCCGCTAAATATTCCCTTAATGCCTGATTATAACTAGCAGTTAGCTCTTTTAACTTTTTGTCTGACACCAATATGCCATACTCAAAGAATGGCTTAGATGGCGAATCTTCCGAACCTTCAAAGTCCCCGGTATAAATAACAAAAATGCTTGGCTGACCAAAAGTTTTATGCCTGCGAAAACTTTTAACAATATCGGTCAAATTTCTGTCTTGAACACTACTAGCATCTATAGTATCTACGTTTACAATTGTGGTTTTTTGTCCGGTAATTCTTTGGACTTCGCCGGCAAATTTATTTAATCCTTCCTCGTTAATTTCTAGGCCTTTTGTCGTTACTACTTCAATAATTATAGTATCTTTGTCGGTTAAAAATTGACCCTTAGCATCGCCCGGCCTATTTAAATTAAGCACACTGCGCCAAAATTCAGACTTGCCCAAAGTATAGCGTCTGGTTTGGTTAAAATATGTACTTGGGTCGCCGCTAGCTTCATAGCGCAAATAGCCCCAAACACCAAAAACCAAAAGAAAGACCAAAAAGAAGAATAGTTTGTAAGTCATAAAATCACAGATACCCAGATAGGCACAAATAACACAAATGCCTTCTGTATACTTTTATTTAATTTTTAAAAGTTTAATAAACTTTTTTAGATACTTATCTGTGACATCGGTATAATCTGTATATCTGTCAACTATTTTACTTCTTTGTATTCAGCATCCACCGAGCCTTTGTCTTGGCCAGTATCTGTTCCGTTTGATGCTGCATTTTGATCAGCCCCAGCCTGCTGCCCTGCCCCCTGACTACTACCGCCTGCTGCCTGGCCTTGATCATACATAGCCGCACCTACCTTTTGAACCGCTTCGGAAAGTGCGTCCATGGCTTTTTTAAGTCCATCTACATCGTCTTTGTCTTTTACTTCTTTAAGCGCTTTAATTTTTTCTTCTACCGCGGTTTTGTCTTCTGCCTTTGCTTTGTCTCCGGCATCTTTTAAAGTTTTTTCACTTACACTAATTAAAGTGTCAGCTTGGTTGCGCATTTCTACTGTTTCTTTACGCTTTCTGTCTTCGGTCGCGTGCGCTTCAGCTTCCTTTTTCATTCGCTCTACGTCTTCCTTAGAAAGGTTGGAAGAACCTTGAATGGTAATTTTATTTTCTTTGTTTGTAGCCTTGTCTTTTGCCTTTACAGTAAGTATACCATTAGCGTCAATGTCAAAGGTAACTTCTACTTGCGGCACGCCTCTTGGCGCCGGCGGGATGCCGTCTAATATAAAGTGGCCCAAACTTTTGTTGTCCTTAGCAAATTCGCGCTCGCCTTGTAGAACATGCACTTCTACACTAGTTTGATTGTCAGCCGCAGTAGAAAAAGTTTGACTCTTTGAGGTTGGAATTGTTGTGTTGCGGTCTATAAGCGGAGTTCTGACGCCGCCCAAAGTTTCAAGACCCAAAGTTAACGGAGTAACATCAAGCAGTAAAATTTCTTTGCCTTGTACGTCGCCGCCAAGTACGCCTGCTTGTACAGCCGCGCCCTTTGCTACTGCTTCCATTGGGTCAATACCGCCTTCTACGGCTTTACCTACATATTCTTCCACAAACTTTTTAACACTAGGCATTCTAGTCGGCCCGCCAATTAAAATAATTTTGTCTATATTTTGCGGAGTAAGTTTTGCATCCCCTATTGCCTGTTCTACGGGCTTACGCATTCTGTCTATAAGCGGTTTTATAAGTTCGTCTAACTTAGCCCTGGTCATTTTAAGCTGCAAATGTTTTGGCCCACCCGCGTCCGCGGTTATAAAAGGCAAGTTAATATCTGTTTCCATTGTAGTGGAAAGTTCAATTTTAGCTTTTTCTGCCGCTTCTCTTACGCGGTTCATAGCCATTTTGTCGCCTGTTATATCTACGCCGTTTGCAGCTTTAAAATCGTTGGTAATAAAATTAATAATAGCCGCGTCCATATCTTTACCGCCTAAGGCAGTGTCGCCACTAGTAGAAAGTACTTCAAAAGTCGCCTGGCCTTCGTGCTCACCAAAGTCCATTATAGTTACGTCCAAAGTTCCGCCGCCTAAGTCAAAAACTAATATCTTTTGATCTTTCGCACCCGTTTTATCTAGTCCATATGCAAAAGCCGCAGCCGTTGGTTCGTTAATAACGCGCACAACTTCTAGTCCTGCAATTTCACCCGCATTTTTTGTAGCTTGTCTTTGGCTGTCGTCAAAATAAGCCGGTACAGTAATAACTGCCTTTTGCACTGGTTGGCCTAAAAAGGTTTCCGCGTCTTTTTTAATTTTCTGTAAAATAAAAGCGGAAATTTGCTCGGGCGTATATTCTTTGCCCGCAATGTTGTATTTAAAGCTTGTGCCCATTTTGCGCTTAGCTTCAAAAATTGTACCTTCCGGGTTAGTTACCGCCTGGCGTCTTGCCGGCTCACCAACTAAAAGTTGGCCTTCTTTTGTAAAAGCTACATAAGAAGGAAAAGCCTTGCCGCCTAAACTTGCACCCTCTGCCGCCGGAATAATAACCGGTGTGCCGCCTTCCATAACAGAAGCCGCACTATTACTTGTACCCAAATCTATACCTATAATTTTTGCCATATAATGTTTCTCCACTAATCACTAATTTACACGAATAACACTAAACCTATTTTTGATGCAAGTGCTGATTCGGAAATTAATAGTTAAATTATTATTTAAAAATTTAATTCTTTTAATTTAGGGTCAAAATTAAAACCTTTATTATCTATTTCCCAACTAACAAAGTCCTGTTTATTTAAATCATAACCGACAATATCTTGCCATACACTACCGTCTGATCTTTTACCTTTAACTAAAAAAGCAAGTTTCTTTAATTCGGGATCCAATGCATATATTGTCATCTGAAAGGGTTCTTTATAGAACCCTATTTCGCCATAATCATTACAGGTTAATTGTACGGGCTTTAAAAAAACATACTCTTTAGCCTGTGAATTGAACTTGGCAGTCAAACCTAAAATTTTTACCAACTTTTTTCCGCTTTGAATTTTTCCATCTTCCAAGCAAGAACCTATTAAATTAAACTGTATCTGTGTTTCAATAAACTTACTTTTTAAAATCCAAAATTGATCAAATCTATAATATATTGCCTCCAACCAATCTTCCTCTTCCATATTTACGAAAGCATGATCCCAAAACCCACCGCCCATATCAAAACTTGCAATATATGCGTAACCAATTTTTGACAAAGTGGTAGTTCCAAATTCCGGCAAGCCGCCGCCGGGAGCATCGGGTGGTAAACTAGATATTTTTTTCGTTTGACTTTCATTTATTAAATACAAATCTCTTGAATAAATCCTATCAGGCTCAGTTTCAACCAATGCCAATCTTTTTTTATTGTATACGTATTCTGACACTATTCTTTCTTCAAAAGACTTTTGGTTTACAACCGGATTATTTACTCGGTCTTGTTTAAAAATGGGTTTAATATAAGTTGCTTTATATTCTGATCTATCCGCCAGTCTTTTTTCATAGCTCTTGATATTAAAAAAATACCAAGCCGCAAAAATTATTACCCCGGATAATATCAACAAAATGCTAAATTTTAAATTTCTGTCTCTCATTAAAATTATTACTGAACTTTTCGTTTGCTTATACTTTATTATTACCACGAAAGCCTGCCTATCGGCAGACGGGAGGAAATCTATTTTCTGGATCCCGGGTCTCGGCCGCACTCACCCGGGATGACAGCACTTCTTACTTCATAATTCTTACTTCATACTTCTTGCTTCTAAAGCGCTTCTATATCCATTTCCTTAAACTGGTTTAAGGTAAGACCTATTACATTTTTACTTGCTAAAACTTTTTTGGAAATTGGGAAGTTTGCTTTATTTTCTTCGTCTAAAAGTTTTATAAATACATTGCCTTCGCTACCGTCACTTTCGCGCTTCATATTTAAAATAATTTTTTTGCGGTTTAGGGTTTTGCCCATTATTACGCAGTCGTCGCCGCTTAAAGTCTTAATTTTTTTGTCTTTGTCTTCCCACTCCATTATTTCCCCAACATCGAACATATCTTTAATTTTCATACATTTACTGTTTTCTCTGGATCCCGTCTTTTTCCGGCGGAAGGCAGTTAGTTTATTATTTTTCTGGCAACTTACTACCTACTACTTTTCTATTTACTACAACACTGCTCGGTCTTACAACTTTTCCATTTATTTCATAACCTGTCTGTACTTCCCCTACTACCATACCGTCTTCGTTTTCGCTTTCTACTTCGCGTATAGCTTCGTGAAAATTTGGGTCAAACTTTTTCCCCACAGCTTCTATTTTCTTAACTCCCAGTTCCCCCAAAGCTTGATCTAACTGTATAACAATTCCACTAATGCCGCTCTGCCAATTCTGGTACTGCTTCCCAAATTCTGCATTCTGCATTCTCAATTCTTCATTCATTTCCGGCATATGCCTTAACGCCTGTCCTAAGCTGTCTAAAACCGGCAACAGCTTTGCCACCGCCACTTCCCTAGCAAACTCCACAAGCTCCTTGTTTTCCGCTTCCTTCCTGCGCTTGTAGTTTTCAAAATCCGCGAGCGTCCTTTTCCAGTTATTGGTAATGGTGTCTAGGTCATTTTGAAGAGCGTCGATATTTTGCTCTGGTTGTTGCTTTGTGTCTTCGTCCATATTCTTTACGGATTACGGATTTTTACAGATATACAGATTTTGATTTCAGATTTACGATGTTATTTAGCATCCGTATATCCGTACCAATCAGTAATCTGTAAAGTTAATTATTTTATCATCATTAATACAAAAATCGCAGCGCCGCCTCCTAGCAATTTGCTTATGTATTCTAGCAAACTCATATTCTTTTCGTACTTCATACTCTTTGGCCCCACAACACCTATAACACCCTTTTTCCCCGAAGGTAACTGTAAACCAGAAACCACCATAGAGTAGTCGGAGTTTTTTGACAGCGTTATTTCTTTACCAATTTTTGCTTCCGGGCCCTTGCCGGTGTAGTCACTTATCATTTTTTCAGCGTAGTCGTCTATGTTGTCAAAAAATTCCGCAATTTCTTGCGCGTCTGCTTTTGGAAGGTTTGGGTTGTCTAATATATTAGAAAGTCCTACGGTAGAAACATCGTTATCAAAAAGCGCAAAAGAAGCTTGTTGGGAGTGTTCAGAAACAACTTTAGCAAGCCTACGGCCAATTTCCATATGCGCCATTTGCAGTTTCATTAATTCTTTTTTTAATTTGTCCTGCTCTACTAAAGTAAGCTTAACTTTGTCCATTAACTGGTTTACAAAATACCTAAAACCTTTGTCTGTAGGAACTCTTCCGGCAGAGGTATGCGGCTGGGCAATGTACCCAAGTTTTTCTAACTCCTGCATTTCGTTTCTTATAGTGGGCGCGGACACGCCAAAAGTATACTTATCAGCCAGTTCCTTGCTCCCCACCGGCTGCGCATTCTCGCAGTGCTCCTTAACAATAGCCGCCAGTATTTTAGCCTGCCTCGCCGATAATTGTTGTTCTTCTATTGAAGACATAAATACTTTAAAATATAAATTCTTTAACTTAACCTAAGTGAGTCAAGGCGGGCCTGCCTTGGGCTTAAATTGTTATCAGTCTCATTCATACACTGATAATATCATTATCACTCACGAGTGTCAAGTGATAATTTATTTACTTTTTATTAAGTTTCTCTTATTAACAGATTTTATTACCAGCCGCCAAGCCGTTGACATTAAATGCGCTCTTTAGTAAAATAAAAGGCTATTTTAGAATGGGGGAAAAATGTATACAGAAATAGAAAAGCCAAAGCCCAAAATCGGTTTCTTGGCTATCTGTACTATGGTTGTTTTGCTGCTAACCGCCGTTATGGGCTGGTTTATGCATTATGACCTAACTCACGGGGCGCCCTGTGCCTGCACGTGCGCACCAAAACCGTAGTGATCGTATCGACAGACCAGGTAAGACATCCGACTTACCTGGTTTCAAAATCTATCTCCTATTTTTTTACAAAGTTAAAACCCATATTAAGTTTTGAGTATTTTATTTAATTACCAGTTACTAAATTAAAACATTGTTTTTTAAAAAAATTACTCAAGTCTGGCTGCTACTATACTTCGTTTATTTTAATTAATAGACTTTTTAAAAATTTTAGTGCCCTGGGCTGATAATTTTTAAACCATCCTGGCTGGCTTGCGCTAAAAATAGCACCTCTCCTTCGCAATCTAAAGCTGCCGCTTCTGCTGGTAAATCTACAGTTGCCAAGTTAGACATTGCTCCAGTATCCAGTACTTGCCAAACCTGAAATTCTTTTAGCAGATCATTCGTAGCCAAAAATAAATAGCCGCTTCTTTCAAACAAAGCATTGGGGGTAGAGCCTATGTTTTGTGAGTCAATTTTTATAGGATCACCGCTAAAGTTTGAAACGTTCAAATAAAAAAGCTTATGATTGGCGGTATTATTCAATCCGTTCTTGCCAAAAAAAAGCCTGTCTCCTTTTAGGAACAAGCTTTTTCCGTTTTGGACTAGATACCCGCTCGAAGAAAAACTGCCAAGCTGGGTTATATGAGAGGGATCGGAAACATTCAAAACTCTAACCTGTTGCTGATTAGGAGTAGCTAAATAGGCCAAATTATTAAATACTGCTATTGCATTTATTTTTGTGCCTGTTTCAAAACTTCCCAAAGTCACCGGGCTAAGAGGATTTAAAACATCGATTATATAAAATTCCCAAAAAACCGAAATTTCTGTGCCCAAATAAATTTTATGCCTAGAATAATTTAAGCTCACTCCTTTACTGCTACTTCCGGTGTTAAACGAATAAGCTAAAAAAGGATGTAGTGGGTCTGAAATATTAATGATCTGCAGCTGACTAACTTCGCTAAAGTTAGCCACATAGGCGTAGTTTCCAAAAACTTTAACCGCGCCCAGCCCGGGCCCGGTAGATATGGAAGATAAAATTTGAGGGTGACTTGTATTAGAAACGTCAACAATAAAAAAATCCGCCTTGCTCTGTGTGCTTGAGTCAGCGGATATATAAGCTAAATTATTTTTTACATCTATACCTGTGGCTTTAATGCCAGCCCCCAAATCTATACTACCCGGCAATAGTTGAGGATGTTGCCAATCCCCGACTAAAAAAGTATTACAAGTGTCCGCCTCAGCCATATTTGCCAAATCGTAAACTTCGGCTTTTAATTCATAGCTGCTCTGCGGACTTAAAGCCGAAACCCAGGACACGTTTACATTTATTTCTTTAATAAAGTTAGTTAAATACTTTTGGCTAACTGCCACGCTATAATTTTCACTCGTACTAGTTTGATTAACATTACTATAAAAGTCAGTTTTTAAATCCGCCCGCGCTTTTTCCATATAGTTTTGCGCTAAATACATAGCGCGCTGAGACATTTCTGCACTTAAGGCCATAGCGCGCTCATACCAAATAAGAGCCAAGACCGCACTTAAACACACCGCCATAATGGCTGAAGCCATAACTAATTCTATGGTAGAAAACCCAGCACCACTTTTCTTCAAGTTTCGACAATCAACAATTTTTGTTTTGTCAGGTAAATAAAACATTTTAATTATCCTTTTGTAGTAAAAAGTGGTGCTGGATAAACATTTTTTATTTTTGCGGCAAAATTTCCGCTCTAACTAAATAACGCTTAAGCGCCGTACCAAGCGGATATGAAGTTTGCAAAGTTAGGAGTTTTTTGTTGTAGCCTGCTTGAGACAAATATTTTACGTCTTTTGGACCGGCCACAAAAGCTTCCTTAACTATGTAAGTAAATAAATTACCTTCTTGGTCTGAAACTAAAATTTCCGCACCCGGCTGAATTTTTGTTAAAAGTGCAAACACGGTTTTGTACGCGCCTTTACTCCAGGCATAGTCGGAACTATGCCCAAATATATAAACATTGCCAAATTCCCCCGGCTTAGCAGTTTCTGGAAAATGCACCACTCCGGTGGCTAGAGCCGCCTGAAATGCTTTTTCATTTGCCTCACTTACATAAACCAGCGGCGCTTCTATACCCAAAGACGGTATCCATAAATAATTAGCTTTTACTGTTTGCGGCGTTGTAGTTGCGGTAGATGTTTGTACTTTTGGAGCTTCTATTTTAGGCGGCTGCCCGGAGACTAAAAACTTAAACTGCATTACAAAATACCGAAAATTTAAAATTACTACTACCACGGCTGCGGTAGCTAAAAAAAACAAGAGCCATTTTACTATTTGTATAAAAATACGTTTCATATATAGACTAGATTGCTAACCATTCAGAGCAGAGCAACTCGTCCGACGAAGCCTTGGCGAAGTTGGATGAATCCCTTGATAAGGGACTCCTCATTTCATTCGGAGTGGTTATAAGCGATTACCTTAGAATTTCATAATTCACAAATATACCAAAACACCCCATTTGAAGGGGCGTTTTTGTTTTTTAAACTTTACGTTTTTTTAATGCTAACGATGCTGCCAGTACAGATGGAATAAAAACTAGAGCAAAAGGCAAACCAGTTCTGGGAAGTTCCGTTGCGGCACCCAAGACTTTAGGGTCGCCTGTACCTGGAGCCGGGGTGTTTGGGATGTTAGTAAATGCACCATTAACTAATCCCGCAGGGCTTGGAGTTGGACTTGGAACAACAGGAAGGCCGCCTCCCCCTCCACCGCCGGAACCACCACTACCTGACCCAGATCCTCCACCTCCACCGCCGCCGCCAAAAACGCCGGCTATATCTTGGGCAGTAACAGTGCAAACAACACTAGATGGGTTGACCGCGTTACCGGTACACTCAGAAGAATAAGTAAAATTATAGCCGTTAATCGGATTTAAAGTTACGGAATATGTACCGGCATTAAGTCCAACAGTGGTACCCGCTGCGCTACCTAAAAAAGAAATAGAAGCCGGGTCAGGGACAGGATATATTATACCGCTCAAAGCCGCAAAATTTACAGTAAAGTCCGAGGCTAATTTGTTGCCGCCATTAGTATTATTTACATTGACTTTTACAGTTACATCTGCCCCAATGTCGCTATTTATAATAGTACAAGTTTTAACATCTCCAGGAACAATAGTTCCACTGCAGTCCGCGGAATAACTTACTGTATATTCAGGATAAGTAGTTTCAACAAAACTGTATGAGCCGGCGCCAATTTTAGCCAAAGTTCCAGTGGCACTTCCAGGAAAATTTACACTATAAGTGTCTATGTAAGGAAGTAAAAAACCACCGAACGCTGTACCGGTAATTGTAAAATCTGAAGGCTGTTTGATCTGTCCGTGAATATTTACAACCTGCTTAATGACTAAAACCTTGCCGGTAGTAGCGGCCTGTATGTTTAATGGCAAAATTAATGCCAATAACAAAGGCAGAAACACAATACTTAATTTTTTCATAATTTTTATTTTAAACTTACTTTGTAAGTATATTATAGCATATTTAAGATAAAAGCTTTTAAAAACACAAAACCCCAAGCAGCCAATTCTGCTTGGGGTCATTCAGGTAATGCCGCACTGCGTTACGTTCCGCAGCGGGTCTTGCATAGGCTCTTACAAAAGCTATTTCCTCCGATTCAAAAATCCAGCTGCCAATGATGCAGCGATTAACCCGAAGGTGGCAGGTTCAGGGACATCGTTGCCCCCATTACCTCCTCCACCACAATTGGCGGTACACCCCCCGCCACTACTACCGGAAAAAATCTCAATAGCAGCTATTGGACTGCCGTCGAGAAATGCTCCAGTCCACGCAGCAGTGGGACTAGTTCCATTGAGGAACCAAAACGAATTGCCGCCCAGGTCATCTCCGGGGCCATTAACCCCAAGACGGCCAGTACCCTGTCCACCAGAGGCGAACAAGTAAAAAAGAAGACTTTGCCCAGGCGTTACCCCCAAGGCTGGGTTTACAGTCACGGGGTCAAGATTTTCCGTGCCAGTTCCGCTAAGGGTAGCGGACGACCAAAGCGCGGCTCCGGCACATGCCGTACCGGTGAACAGACACACATTCGCCGTGTATAACAGCGTTGTTTGTCCGTTTAACCAGAACTCTACAGAGTCCAGCTGCGTCATTGCAGCAGGAACTGTAAAATTCCAGCCATACAACTGAGTGCCGAACCCAGTTGCGCCAAACGTCCCGGTCGACGTGGTCGCCGGACTTGTGTCTATTGTTGTTCCTGTGGCACTGGTCGCCAACAGGAGAAATAAGAACAAAAAAAGAGTTGTTAGTTTTTTCAAACCAACGCCTCCCTTCTATTAGCTCCTTAAAATTTCCCGAGTAAGCCGCTCTGCTAACGAAACCCGTCGATCGATTTCGGGTCAGCAGACGCGGCTCCTTTTGGAGAGGAGCCAACGAGTTAATCTATCATATAAAAAGCCTGCGGTCAATTCAAAATTTCGCATAATTCTTCACCTATTTAATACTTTTTATACACTACAAATCCCAAATAAAAAAACTCCCAGCTTTTGGAAAAGGGAGTTTTTTTAAATTTCTGATTTAGCGAGTAATTGAAACTGCTGGAGGAGTTGCTCCTAAAGAAGTTTCGTTGGAAGATTCTGGTGCCGAAACAGTAATTCTTCCATTGGAATCCTGAGATACATGATAACCAGTATTATAGTTGGATGTACTAGTCCATTGATAATTACTACCTTTTGGATCTGTAGGCAAAGATGGTATATAAGTAGGTGCCAAACAGCCTAAATCAACAGTACTACCGGAACAGCCAGTGCTTCCAGTAGCACAAATCAAACGGCTTGTTGAATCTAATGTAACCGAACCGCAAGTAAACAACCCTTTGTTATCAGCAATATTTTGCCCTATTGCATTTAAAATTGCTTGTACGTTTGCTGTACGTTGAGTGTTTCGAGACTGAGCGAACTGGCGGGCTGGGTTAATGGCAATTATAACTATAGTCGCTAAAATAGCAATTATGCCGATAACCACCAAAATTTCAATAAGGGTAAAACCCTTATTAGCTTTGAGCTTATCTTTTAGTGTATTCATAGATTTATTTACTAATTATAAATTTTGCTTAATTATAGTCTTAATTAGAAAAAATGCAAGCAAATACTCGGTTAAAAAATTAGTAAGGCACTTCCTGCCAATTTGTAATATTTAGGTTTGAGTCTACAGTAACAGAAAGGTTCGTATAACTCCTATTAGCTCCTGTGCTAGGAAAAATGCCTTGGGTTAAAATAGAGTACGAGTTTCCCCCTGGGGTTACAGAAACCACCCTGCATGAATCACTCCCTATATTTGCGTTCTCTCCCCCAACATAAGAACTATTTGCAGCAAGCTTAGCTAAGCTGTAATCCACACAGGCTTCGGCTAAACCACCACTTCGTTCCTTAAATTCATTTTCTAAAATATTGTAGCGGCTAAAATAATTAACACTGCTTAAAGCGGTAATGATTGTTATTAACAAAAGAGAAATTATTATAACTGAAGTTAATGCTATATACCCTTGCTGATTTTTCAATCTTAAATCTGAAATCATAAATCTCTAATGGATTATCTAATATACTTGCTTATGCTAAAGGGCTCACCGTTAACATTAAAACTTAAAGTTACCTGCTTGGGAGTGGTTGCGCCAACAGTAAAAACTATATTGTCTACCAAAACATTTTGGCTATTTAAGGGCAATTGCCCAAACTCTGCGCTTATATCTAAAGTTTTGTTTGCCAAATTATTTTTAAATATAACTGTTGTCGGCGAAGCATGTCTGGTAATTGTTAAGTCGCTCCCACTAACCATAGCATCGCTCGCACCGTTTAATGCCCACTCAAACTTGCGCACCAAAAAATTTGCTTCCTGCTGAAGGGTAATTTTTTGAGAAATTTTGTCTGTACTTTCTAGCGACTGGTAAGTTATGCCAAGTAAACTTGCTAAAATAAAAGACAAAATAGAAACATATAAAACGGTTTCTAAGAGTGTAAACCCCACACCACTTTTAAAGGATGAATTCTGTACCAATAATTTTATTTGTTTTTTAAAAATTGGCTTATGCATATTCGCAATTAGTCAAAAG
>CAZAED010000005.1:35783-43765 GCA_964484145.1 uncultured Candidatus Saccharibacteria bacterium
CCACCCTACTAGTAAGTCAAACGCATAATTTTAAGCGGCAAGTTATTCTTAACAACTAAATATACCAAGCCATTTTGAAATTCCATATCCATAACAGAGGCATTAGTAAAAGAGCGAACGGAGCCGGGGCAATAACTTGGAGTAGCAGGGTTAGTTACATTAATTGCCATAAATTTTCCACGGTTGTCCGAACCGGCTTCCGTTCCCACAAACGCTAAATTGCCGGTAGCTAAAAGCGCGTTTGGCTTGCCGGTTACTGTGGATTCTAAATTGGGTAAATAAGCAGAACCTAAATTACTAAAATTAGCTAAGTTTAAAATGTTAAAGTTAGGGTTAGAACCAGTCAAAGAACCAACAAATAATTTACTACCTAAAAAATACAAAGACTGTCCGCCCACAGAACCACTTGGACTTAAAGCAAAAATCTCAGTCGGATTATTGGCGTTGGTAATATCCAGCTGAATTACCTGCTTAGAGGAGTTAGATGTGGCTAAGTATGCAGAACTGCCTATTACATTTATCTTATTTACCGTTCCACCAACTTCGTATTGCCCAAGCACGCTTGGACTTAAAGGATTAGATACATCTACGACAAAAAATTCAGAGCCGGTGGAAGCGGCTGTCCCTATATAAACTTTACCGGAACGGTAAACTATGGAAAGCGCAGGCGAAGAATTACTAGGCAAAGCTAAAGTTGCCACCACTTGTGGCGGAATTGTAGAAATATTAATAACTTGCAGCTGAGCGCTACCATTAGCCGAAGCAGCGTAAGCATAATTACCGGCAACATCCAAAGCATTCAACCCTCCACTGCCCGTGGAAATACTATTACCGCGATCTACGGTAAAGGTATATGAACTATCAACATTTAATTTCCAAAAATCTTTTTGACTATTATCACCAGAAGTTTGTGGCATTGCGCTTATATAGACCGTATTATTAACTACTTTAACACCTGTTGCGTAAGTGCTGTCTATAGCCTGAAAAGTATCTATAGGTTGGCCTATACTCAAAACCGAAGCCGGGCAAGTTAAGGCGGGGTTGTTGGTATTTTGTCCGCTGCATTGGCCGCCGTGTGCTAATTCTTCGGCTAAGTTATTTATTAAAGTAGTCAAAGTAATTTGTTTAGGCGCGCCGCCGTTTGTTGACCAAGCAATTTTGCTGGTTACTTCTTTTTGGCATTGGTTTAGGTCGTTAACTATAACAGTTTTGGTATAGGGACCGTCGGTCGTAACACCGGCGACCACGCCGTAAAAATTGTTTTTGCCGTTAGCTCTTTGCTGCTCTAACAAGTCTTGCGCTTTGGCTACGCCAATATTGTTCATTTCGCCGTCTAAAGACAAAAACTGGTTACCAAAAATAACCGCAGCAATGCCGGCCATAGCAATGGTAAATATAAAAATTGCCGCCATAAGTTCTACGGTGCTTTGCCCCCTTTGAAAATTTTGCAATGATGTGTTCATATTGTTAACCTTTAAGTTTTGTAACGATTTTATTCTTCGAGCGAAGCTTTAGCGAAGTCGAGAAGTAAAATCGCTTAAGCGAGATTTAAAAATTTAGGTTCTCCATAGAGCCTGCTCTGAACGAAGCCGAAGGGTCGAATACTAAATTTTGAAAACCCTTAAGCAGTGATTGTTAGTAGTCTACCAGTTTATTTGACCTTCTACATTAATAATAATTGTGCTTATTTTAGAATCTTGTTGTAAATTAAAACTCTTTGCGCTATCCGGCCTGCCGGAAAGCTGTTCAAAAGTTACATCTAACCCTGTATTAGTTACCCCCGGATGCTTTTCGTAAACCTGATTTAGTGATGCGCCGCTAACATAAGTATTGCCCTCAAAAACTGTATACCCGTTGCTGTCTATATGCACGCCATGAGCCTGCTGGTTTATATTGGCTAAACTTTGACTGCGGGCTTTTTGTAAAAGTCCTACCACTAACTGCCTTTCTGAATTAAAAGCGTAAACTTTATAAAAATCTATTCCAAACCAAAGCCCCAAAGAAAGCAGTACACCAAATATTCCGATTGTCACCAGGACTTCAATCAATGTGAATCCTTGACCCTTTTCTTTTATTCTTATCATTCTTGTTATTCTCCTACGGGTGTAGTTTTTGCGTTATGCTATAAATCGGCGTAATTATAGACACAGCTACAAAACCAACCAAAACTCCCATTATAACCATTAACACCGGTTCAATTAAACTTGAAAGATTTTTAGTAATATCCTCCACATCCGACTCATACATTTCCGCCAAATACATAAAGCTGCCCGACAAATTCCCCGCTCGTTCCCCAACCGCCAGCATATGAGTAACCATAGGAGGAAAATATTTTGGATTTTTTTTCATATATTCAGAAATTTTTTCGCCTCGGTTAACCACAGTCTGGATATTTGCAAATTCCTGCTTGTAAATTAAATTCTCCGCCGTGGCTGAGGCAGTTTTTAAAGCTTCGTTTAATCTTGCTTCGCCTTTAAGCAAAAGCCCCATTGTTCGCGCAAAATTGGCTAAATAATAACTCCGGGCAATAGTCCCGGCAAGCGGTGTTGCGAGCAGGATTCTATCCAGAAATGTTTTGAAATTTTTATTTTTTAAAGCTAACAAGAAACCGAAAACTAAAGACCCCGAGGCTAAAAATAACCACCAGCCGTAAGTTAATAAAAATTTACTGGCGGCCATAAGCATTCTTGTTGAAATAGGCAAAGGTACGTTTATACTGGTAAAAATAGGGAGCACTTTCGGAAATACCACCATGGTCAATATTATTACCATTATTAATGTAGCAGCCACAATAAAAAATGGATAAAAAAGCGCGCCAATAACCTTCTTCCTTAGTGCTTGTTTTTTCTTTAGCTCTTCAGCCAAATAATTTAAATTTTCAGCTAAAATTCCGCCCTCTTCCCCGACCCGGACAATATTTACCGTAAAATCCCCAAAGGCATTTTTGTGTTTTTCCATTGCTGTGGCTAAAAAATGTCCGTTGGCTACATCTGCCACAAGCTCCTGCATAATTTTTTTTCCGCCGCCGCTGCGCATTTGTTCACTTAGCATTTGCAAAGCCTCTAAAATAGGCACGCCGGCTCGCATTAAAAACGCCAAGCGCTTAGCAAACATAACTTGCTCTGACTGAGTAACTCCACCGGCTAATATTTTTTTTAAAGACCCAAAACTTCCGCCGGTTTTTTCTTTTTCGGGCGTTTTTGGCTTTTCCTGTACAGCCGAATTTTTCATTAAAGAAGTTAGTTTAACCATAATCATTCGTGGCTAATTCTTAAAAGTTCTTCCAGCGTGGTTAGTCCCGCAACGGCTTTTAAAAAACCGTCCATACCCATTGCAACCATTCCGTTTTTTAATGCCATTTCCCGAATTTCACCTGCGGGTTTTTTCTTTAAAATTAACTCCCGGATTCCGTCGTCGACCTCTAAAACCTCATGCAATGCGACCCGTCCGCTGTAGCCGCTATTATTGCACTCTTCGCAACCCTTACCCTGATAAAAAGTTTTATGCTTTTTTAAAAGCGCAGACGGTATATTCTCGGACAAGCTTTTTATTTCGGAGGCAGAAAAAACTTTTTCAGCTTTACATTTTACGCAAATTTTTCTGACCAGCCTCTGACCAATAACAATATTTACAGTTGAAGCAACTAAATAACTTTCTATGCCCATATCCAAAAGTCTTGGTAGAGTTGTGGCGGGGTCATTTGTATGCAGGGTAGACAAAAGTAAATGGCCGGTTAAAGAAACATTAATTGCAATACCGGCTGTTTCCGCATCGCGTATTTCCCCCACCATAATTATGTTCGGATCCTGCCTGAGTATAGCGCGTAAACCTTGCGCAAAACTTAAATTCGTTCGGCTGTTTACCTGAATCTGCTCAATCCCCTCAACCGCATACTCAATCGGGTCTTCTATTGTTACAATTGAAATGTCGGGTTTAGATAACAGTTTTATTAGCGAATACAAAGTGGTGGTTTTTCCCGAGCCCGTAGGCCCGGTTGTAAGTATCATGCCGTATGGTTTTTTTATAGCCTTTAAAATTTTTTTTTGGTTTACCGGAGAAAAATTCAAATCTTCCAGACTAAATCCCTGGGCTGTGTCTGAAAGCAAACGCAAAACCGCGTTTTCGCCATAGTAAGTTGGGACTATGGAAACCCGTACGTCTAAAAATTCCTTCTTTTCATTTCCGAAAAACAGCCTGAACCGACCGTCTTGAGCAGCCTGGTGTTCGTCTGTCCTAAGTCCGCATAAAATTTTTATGCGGCTTAGTATTTCGCTTTCAATGGTTTTAGGAAGCAAAAAAGCTTCTAGCAAGGCTCCGTCTATTCGGATTCTAACTCTCACATCTTTGGCTGCCGGGTCTATATGAATATCGGACGCGCGTGAAATATAGGCATACTCCACTATATTGTTGATTAATTCAATAATCGAAAGGTTGCGGCCTTTTTCTAGTTCTTCCTTAATTTTTTGCTTTAAAGCTTGTACTGGCATTTTTGTTTCAATCTTCCTGATTTTGCCGAATATTTATTGAATATACCAAAATAACAGAACCAACACAATTTATATAAATTTTTCCTTTATTTAAGCCAGTTGGTGGATAAGGTGTGTAAAAAGCTCTAATAAATAAGGGATAAAAATTTTAACCAAAAAGAAGAGCCGCACCATCCTGTTGGGAAGGTGCGGCTGCTGCTGTTGTTCGTTGTTTCGTGGCGGCCTCTTAGGAAGCCGCCTCATTGTTGCGGGCGGTTAGGCTACCTAGTCCTCACGCGGTTTGCGCCGGACGAGTCCGAGTGCCAGCAAACCGGCGCCGCAACTGATGAGCGTCAGCGGCTCGGGGACACCGGTGTCGGGTACAAACGTGTCGGCGGTCGTAACAGACCCGTCGATCAAATTTGCCCCACCCCGCTTGTATGTCCAAGCGTTCGTTGTCGCAACGAACCACTGAGACATTTCTCCCGGCTGGAGCGCGTCGGCGACCGCAGGCCCGTAGTTGGCTCCGATGACCCCAACAAAGTTGCGGTCTGCGGTGGTAGCAGCCTGAGTACCTCCGCCATTGCTGGTGCTGTTGCCTACAGCAGTAAGAAACAGATCGAACCCAGGAATCGTTAGCCGACCGATAGGATGGGCCGAACTCTCATCGTTTTCTACCATGTAGTAGAAAGACAATGTTCCACCGGCATCCTGCCGTACCTCTGTGTGGAGAGTCCCCGTAAATGTGAGGGCGACGAACGCGCTGCTCATACTGTCGATGAGTGTTCCCAAAGGATCACCGGTTGCATTTCCTGGGGTAACGGATCCCCCAGCAGGCAACGCAACCACAGCCGCAGTAGCCTGAGCAGGGACGAAAGCGAGCACACCCAACAGGGTAGCCGCGAGAAACAAACGAATTGCTTTATTCTGCAATTTTTTTATCCTCTTTTCAATTTCGCTAGACCTAAGGGCATGGATCCACCGAGCCCTCAAATCAAAACAGCTACCAGTGAAGGCGGCTGTTTGTTTTGCGTTTAAATACTTTAACACAAAGTCTTAAAAAAAGCAAGAGTTTTTGTAGGGGTTTTTAAAAAAAATGAATTATTTTTTGGCTTATTTACAGCAATTTTAAAGGCTCACTCGATTGAGCCCTTAAAATTAAATAAAAAAATACAGCCTGGCATCCGTTGTGAGGATGCCAGGACTGTTACTGCGCTAAGCGCCCCCGGTTTACGGGAGCGTTAGTTAGATGTAAAGGCGCGCCGTTTGCGAACGGCCGCGAGAGCGAGTCCGGCGAGTCCGACCATGGCCATGGTTGCCGGTTCGGGAACGTTGGTGTCATTGCAATTGTCACACCCGAAACTCGGTTCCGCCAAATCGGTTCCAAGCTGAAACACTGTCCCGAGACCAGTGGTTACCATATTACCAGTATAGGTAAAATTGAACACCACCGCCCCAACAATCAAGGTTTCGCCGAGGACGGTTGGGTTTCCGGTTGCCGCGTTGTCCGTGGTGGACACCATGGCATACTGAGAACCATCAACCGCTGGAGGGCCAGCCAAGTTGGTGCCCGGGAAACTTGGCCCGCCAAACAGACCAAGGCCGCTGCTGCTAATGCCACAGCCAGTGCCAATTGGGCCGAAAGTAGGACCACCGCAGGCGTAGGCAAACTCTCCGCCGACCACGCCGCCCGGATCCGTTGTCCCGTTACGAACGCTTGCGCCTGCTCCCAATACTGCGGAGACAGGCGTCAGGACTACGCCGACCGGGAGCTTGAAAAACACCCCCGTCAGCAGGTCGGCTGGGATCAAGGCGTCAGCCGTGGTGCTCAATAAAGTGAAGCTAACGGTGTTCCCACCGCCAAGCTGCACATTGAGAGACGCCGAGTTACTGCCAGATGTCCCGGTGTAAACAGTTGCACTAGCTGGCGAGACCGCCAGGAGCGAAAAAACAATTGCGGTCAAAATGACCGCGCGTGTGCGATTCATGTCGCATCCTCCATTGAAAGATCAGTCATCCAGAAAGCTACGTAGAATGCTCTTCCTAAATGACCCACTAGGCCGGGTGGCCGTTGTGAATATGGGGCCAATACATTAGCCGCAAATTCACAACGACAAAACAAATTATACAACAAAGCCTTAAAAAAAGCAACCCCCTAAATTAGGGAAATTACGGAAATGAAAAAATTTTGCCGGCACTCCAAAAGGAATGCCGGCCGTCTCCCCTGTTTCTTCAACAGGAGAGGAAGACTATTTGCGTGTTAGGCTGCGACTGACGAGAACCAATCGGGATGCTCGTGAACGTACGATGCGAGCTGAACCCGTTTTGTGATACGGAGTTTTTGGTAAATGTGATGCAGATGATTCTTCACCGTTTGCTCGGAAATGAAAAGTCTTTCTGCGATTTCCTTGTTCTTATAGCCTTCGCCGACAAGGCGAGCTATCTCAGCCTCACGAAACGACAACGGCAAAAGGTTCTTGACCACATGCCCCTGCAAAGCACGAGCCATATGCAGCACAAGCTGGTCGTCGTAGTAAACCGACCCGTTGTCAAGAAGTCCGACCGCGTCCGCCACCTTCTTTACCGGATCCTTAGCGCACAGGACACCCATTACCCCGGCTCGCACAAGGCTTACCAACTTGTCCGGTCTCTGGTCCTGGCACATAACCAAAACCTTCGCTTCGACTTCCGCATGCCGACGAACAGATGTAAGTATCTCGCTGGTAATCTGTTCACAGACAAGCAGGACTATTTCGCCTGCCTGACGCGGGCTGGCGTCGTCAACGACTGCGGCGCCCGCCTTTACACAAACAGTTCGCAGACCAAGTCGAACAATTGGATGTTCGACTATTATCCTAACTGTCATAAGCCCCCCTCTTCCTTGAAATTCAATGGCTTTAAGTGAAAACCCACCTCAAGCCAAAGCCAATTATTATATAATAAAAAAACGTTCTTGTAAAGAGCTTCTTAATCTGTAAGAACCTATGCCCAAATACTGTCATTCCGGAATCCTAAAGTGTCATCCAAAAATTACCACTGCCTGCGGCAGGCAGGTGGAATTTATAACTTAGCTTATTTACTGGATCCCGGCGCTCAGATGCATTCGGCCGGGATGACACACTTACGGTTTTTGCACACACATTATAGGTAACAAAAAAGACCTTTTTTAAGGTCTTTTTTTCACTTATTTTCTAATTATATTTCGTGTATCAGCGTACTAGTACAACTACTTAAAACAAAAAATTCGTCGGGAAGACAAGTCTTTGTAAACTATAAAATCTTTTTTAAATATTGGCCGGTAAAGGAGCCCTTTACCTTTGCTACATCTTCCGGTGTTCCGGCGGCAACTAGGAGCCCGCCTTTGTCCCCGCCTTCGGGTCCTAGGTCTATTAGCCAGTCCGCGGTTTTAATCATATCTAAGTTATGTTCTATAACTACCACACTATTACCTTTGTCTACTAACTTATTTAACACGTGAATAAGTCTTTTAACGTCTGCAAAATGTAAGCCCGTAGT
>CAZAED010000006.1:0-10120 GCA_964484145.1 uncultured Candidatus Saccharibacteria bacterium
GTACGTTTGCACGAACAGAAATATTCATACCTATAAAGCCCGCAACAGCGGAAAGAACAGCGCCTAGAATGAAACCGTAAATAGTATTGTTAGAAAAACCGCCCGGACCCATTTCTGTGGCGTCACTAAAAAAGCGGGTAATGTACATTAAAAAAACTATAACTACTGCAACCATGCCTACGGTTTTGTATTGCCTAGAGAGGTATGCTTTAGCACCGTCCTGAATAGCTTTGGCAATTTCTAGCATTTTGCCCGATCCCTGTGGTTTTTTCAAAATTTTCCAAATTAAAAACGCTCCGTACAAAAGCGCTAAAACGGCTGCCCCGAGGGCGTAACTAAGATAGTTCATAGATAGTTAATAGTTGTTAGTTAATAGTTATTAGATTGCAGTAATTATAACAAATATAAGGGAAATATCAAGTGTAGTGCAGGGCAATGCCTTGTACTACAAAAACAAAAACCAGCTAAAAAGCTGGTCTACTATCAACTAAAATCTACTAACTAACAACTACTTAGTAAATTCTACCGACTTAACTATTGCGTTAAATTCCGGGGTTAAGCTTACTGACTTACCAATGTCAAAAGTAAAATAGTAACCGTTAGCAGAAACTCCGTAAAGTAAATTCGAAACATTTAGACATGGTTGTCCGCCTATAGTTGCTTTAACCGCAGGTAGGCCATCCATTACATAAAAATCTTTTTTACTAATGTATATTTTAATGTTTTGGAATTTTGAACCGGGATTAATTTCGCCCACTTCAAAGTCGCCTTGTTTTTTTGGCAAAGTTACTTTCCAATCCGCAGGCGTTTTAAAATTTATTCCGTAAACAGTATAACGGTGGTCTTTCCACTTGCTGGTGTCGGGAAGTACTATTTCAGTAGAAGCTGAGGCTGTAGTTATTGGGTTGTAATCTTGCGGAGGTTTTTGTTGTGCGCCCTGGTCTTTTATATAATAAGCCTCGTTTTTTAAAACTTGGCTGCTTATTAAAATAACCAAAAAACCGCCAAAAAGAGCAGTGCTGGCTAGTAAAATAAAACTAGTTGTTTGCGGTGAAAATTTTTGTTTCATTGAGATCGCTGATTATTCGCAGATATTTACGCGGATAAACGCGGAAGCTACTATGTATATCAAATCAAATTTACTTTCCTTTGTCAAACCCGGTATATCAACATTTGATTCTGATAGCGGTTTTTCGCTTGAAATATCAACAAATGAGTTAATTTGTACAATTTTATACTTTAACAATATCAAATGTTGTATTACCGGGAAAATAGTTTATCCAGACCCGCGTTGTTGCCGCAATAGTATATATTTGCGGTTAAATTAACACAAAAGCCCGGGTTTTTATGAATGTAAGAATATTTTGGCAAAAACCAATAGAAAAAAGCAATTACACAAATAATTACTAAATAAAAAAAATATTTTAAAAGTTTGAACATTGGGAAAATATAAGATGTAAGATTTAGGAATGAAGACATTCTTATTTTATCATAACTTGATAAAATAAGATAAAAATCGTATAATACCGACTGTTATTATTGCCCGGTAGCCAAGTGGTAAGGCAGAGGACTCTGAATCCTCCATCGAAGGTTCGAATCCTTCCCGGGCAGCCAAATAAATTCCGCTTTGATTGGCGGTTTTTTTGTTTGACCCACTTTGAGTTCAGAACTTTTGTTGATATAATCACCTATATGAAAAAAATAAATCCCCCAGAAGTGCAACGGATTGCCGTATTAGCTTTAGCACTTGAACCATTAGCTGAAAAGAAAGGGTGTACTACTCGCACAATTGACCTGCATTCAAATTTAAAACTTGTAGACTTCCAAGCCGCCGCAATAAATGCAGGCCTTTATTTTTATACTTTGGCAGAAAGGATAAAAAAAGCACATGGCCAGCCCAAGTACTTTTATGACCTCTGCGTTAGGGCAATAGAGGATTCTACTCGCAACCTAGAAAATAAAAAACAAATTAACTTTGGACTGCTAGACTTATTGTTTCCGCTTATCATCAGTCATGTGGTGTATGGCGGTTCAGGTGCTACAATCTGTAAGAATTTTGTTAAAGTCTTAAAGAATAGTTCTTCAAGGGATGTTGTATTTAAAAACAAAATGCGCCGTGCAGGTTGGAAGACTAGCAGAAAAAGTTACAAAAGTCGTTTTCCTATAGATAATTCTTATGGTAATTTGTACGACCTTTATAAACGTGATATTACGGTTTCTAAAGAAATTGGATTTGAAAGTAATGTCTATTGGCTAGGTGAATTTAATTCTGGGTTACCTACGATGAGGTCTATGCTAGAGGTGGCAAAGAAAATCGTTAAAAAACAAGGTTTGTTAAAAGCATTAGAAAAATGTTACGACTACGGTATGAAAAAGATTACCCGAGTTGGCATAGCCGCAGATTATACAGCAGCAATTGCATATTTGCTTTTAGTAGAACCTGGTTCGGATACTTACATAAAGTGAAATCGGCATTTTCTATAAAAAAGCAAGCTACGCAGTTTTGTGTTAAATGGGTTTAATAAATTTCAATAAAGTTATTTTCTGCTCCAATTGACCACAGTTTAAAGTTCTAAACATATTCAGCAGGGGCAGCCAAATAAAAAATCCCGGTAACCCGGGATTTTTTATTTCAAGCTAATCTTTCCTATGCAAGTTTTTCTTTAGGTGGGTTGCGAGCCAGACTATGGCTAGAGCCATTAGAATCCAGAGCATTAAAATAGTAATGCCGCATACCAGCATACCTAGAGGCATATAGTGGCGTCCGCTAAAAGTTTTAAACTGCATCATGTTCGGACTCTGAAAAGTTATTTGTCCTTGCCCGTTTTGGGCTTGAAAGGCGGGCATGCTTTTTACTTGGCTCCCGGCGGTACCGTACATCATATTTCCATAAACAGGCACGGCTTGGTCAAAGGTATTTTGTGTTTGAGCCATTGCAAAAGCCGGGCTAAAAGTTAAGAGTCCAAGAGCTATAGCAAGAGCAGTGTATATTTTTGTCATTATTTTTTGTTTTCCGCCAATAGCTAACTTGCCTTTGGCTTGAAATAGTTATTATGTATATTATACACTAATTTTTGTTTTATATTTCATTTAATATAGAATTTGCCAAAAATTTAAATTATGATAATATGAAATTGAAATATATGGGATTATTTTTACCTAAACAAACAGACTTTTTTGAGCTTTTTTACAAACAGCAAAAAGTCTTAGCTGAAATAGCCGAACTTTTTATAGAATTAACTCAAAATTACGGCAATTTAGAAGATTTTGCCAAAAAAGCTAAAGTTTTGGAAAAAGAAGGGGATGACGTTGCTCACGAAATTATAGAAAAGCTTAATAAAAGCTTTATTACCCCTTTTGACAGGGAAGATATTTACGCTCTGGCAACTGAGTTTGACGACATTGTAGATGTTTTAGAAAATGTATTTAAGTATTTGCATTTATACAAAATTTCAGAAAAACCTAAAGCCCTTAGCCAGTTTGCGCCGTTAATAAAAGACGCAAGCGCGCAACTTGGCATTATGCTTAAAGTTTTAGGCGAAAAAAAATTGTCCAAGCAGTTAAGCGAAGCCAAGATCGCAATTCACAACATAGAAGACCGGGCGGATGAGTTTTATTCACAAGGTTTAAGCGAACTGTTTTCAAATCATACCGAGGCAGTGGCAATTATAAAGAATAAAGATATTTTAGAAAGCTTGGAAAAAGTTGCCGACAAGATGCAAAGAATGAGCGATGTAATTGAAAACATTGTTGTAAAGTCCAGTTAATCTATGCCCATTGAAACATGGATTTTGGTAATCGGGATTATTGCAGTTGCCTTAGCTTTCGATTTTACCAATGGCGTTCATGATGCCGCCAATTCAATTGCGACCATAGTGTCCACTCGGGTTTTAAGTCCGCGCCAGGCTGTTGCCTGGGCGGCGTTTTTTAATTTTATTGCTTTTTTAATTTTTGGCACCGCTGTAGCCAAAACCATTGGCAAGGGGTTAATAGACATTAAGGTCGTAACACCGGTCGTAATTTTAGCCGGTATTTTAGGCGCCATAGTTTGGAATTTAATTACCTGGTATTTGGGGCTTCCCACAAGCTCATCGCATGCGCTTATTGGCGGATATGCCGGCGCAGCCGTTTCTAAAGCCGGGTTTTCAGCCGTTATACTATCCGGCTGGACTAAGACTATAGTCTTTATTTTACTTGCCCCGATTATAGGATTTTTACTGGGAGGCATATTTTTGGTATTTTCCAGCTGGGCAATTTACAAATTTAAAGGGCACCCGGCGCCGGTGAATTTGTGGTCAAAAAGGCTGCAGTTTGTAAGCGCTGCGCTTTATTCTTTGGGCCACGGCGGCAACGACGCGCAAAAAACAATGGGTATAATTACCAGCCTTTTGTTTTCGGTTGGTTTAATAAAAAGTTTTAGCGTGCCTTTGTGGGTAGTTTTGTCTGCCCACGCAGCCATGGGCCTCGGAACTCTTTTAGGCGGTTGGAGAATTGTTAAAACCATGGGGCAAAAAATAGCCAAATTAAGGCCGCTTGACGGGGTTTGCGCGGAAACCGCCAGCGCTTTTAGTCTTTTTATAGCAACGCATTTAGGTATTCCGGTTTCTACCACTCACGTAATTACCGGCGCCATTTCCGGCGTGGCATCTTCCAGGCGTTTCACCGCTGTGCGCTGGGGCACCACAATTCAAATAGTTTGGGCCTGGATTTTTACCATTCCGGCGGCGGCATTTTGCGCCGGCCTGCTTTACAAGCTATTTGCATTAATATAAATTAATATTATGAGCAACTATATTGAAAATCGCCCGTGGGGGAGTTATGAAATTTTGTCTCAGTTTTCGGTTAATGAGCCGGGGTTTTTTGATACTTGCGTGAAAAAAATAGTTGTTAATCCGGGACAAAAACTTTCTTACCAAAGCCATAAGCAAAGAAATGAACATTGGTTTTTTGTCCAGGGAGAAGGTAAAGTAGTTGTAAACGGCCGGGAGATTCTGGTAAAAGTCGGAAGTAGCGTAGACATAAAAATTGGCGACAAACACCGAGCGATTAATACTTCACAAACACAAACTTTAATATTTATAGAGTCTCAAACCGGGCACTATGACGAAAACGACATAGAAAGGTTTGAGGACGATTACGGAAGGGTATAACCGTGCATTTTGAAGAACAAAAACCGGAAAAAAAAGATTTTGGTTTAATTGAAGGCGGTTTTGATGCTGAATTTATAGGAAACTGTTTGAGTATTAAGGATAGGAAACCTGAGCTAAGATATTTAATCGATGGTTTTTTGAAAGAGGTTAATATCTTAAGCGAGGAATTTAAAAGCAAGAGATATTCAGAGACACAAATAATTACCGCTGAATTGGCAGACAAATTAGGAAGCGAAGGTTTACCCGTTTTAAAAGCTTATATGACAGCGCTTTTGGACAACGGTATTGAAATTAATTTAAAAATATTTTATGACCGCGCTTTGTCTATAGGGAATAAACTGGAAAAAGCTAAGAAAAAAACAAATTAAAACCGTCTCCCTTTGGGAGACGGTTTTAATTTTATAGGAGCTTTAGTTTGTTTGCCTTTTTGCGCAGTTTTTGTTTGATTCTAAAGAGTTTAACTTTTATTGTATTTTCGTTTAAACCCAGCAGTTCGGAAAGTTCTTCTACAGAATGACCTTCTAATTCTTTTAAGGTCAAGAGACTCCTGTCTTCCTGGGTGAGTGTTGCGAGTAATTTTTCAGAAAGTAGTTTGTTGTGAAGTTTAATGTCGCTGTGGTTGTTGGGTACTCTAAGCGATATTTCCTCATCGGTTTCCGGTTTAGTAAAGTCTTCGGAAGCAAAAATATTCCTGTCGGGTTTTTCTGAAGTTTTATGAGTTTTTCTATAAATGTCTTTAACGACATTCTGAGCAATTCTAAAAAGCCAAGTTTGTAGAGAGCTTTCTTTCCGAAAGGAATGGTAATTTTCGTGCGCCTTAATTAAAGTTTCCTGAACTACGTTTTCTGCTTCGTGGTCAATATTTGGATGAGAACCTATGATTCTTTTTGAGTAGAAAAAAAGTTGTTTGCGCAATGCTTCCAGTTGTTTTTCTGTTAGTCCTAAGCTAACTTCATGTTCCGGGTAATCTATTGATTTTGAACCTTCTTTAATCATGAGTTAATTATAACAGATAAAATTTTATTTTGCCGCATAATTTTCCCAGCCGTATTTGTCCGGGTTAAAGCCCTCGCCGCAAGTGGTTTCAATTAACGCTGTGCAAATTTGGTAAGGGTCAAGGTTTGCTGCCGGGCGGCGGTCTTCTAAATAGCCGCGGCCTTTGTTGGCTGTGTCCATTGGAATTCGTATGCTGGCGCCCCGGTCAGAAACGCCGTAGCGGAATTGGTTTATAGAACAAGTTTCGTGTTTGCCGGTTAAGCGCTTGTCGTTGTCAGCTCCGTAAACCCGAATATGTTCTTTGTGGAAGCGGCCGAGTTTTTCGCAAGCCATATTTATAACATTAATGCCGCCTTCTTCGCGCATGGCTTTAGTGGAAAAATTTGTATGCCCGCCAGCGCCGTTCCAGTCGCCCGGCATTGGCTTCGGGTCAAGCTTGGCGTAAACGTCGTGTTCTTCGCCAAGGCGATACAAAAGCCAGCGCGCCAGCCATAGCTGGTCGGAAACCTCTAAAGGAGGCAACGCGCCGACTTGAAATTCCCACTGGGCAGGCATTACTTCCGCGTTAATGCCGGAGATTGCAATACCGGCATTCAAACAGGCTCTTAAGTGCTCTTCAACCAAAGGCCTGCCGTGGACTTCGTCGTGTCCTACGCCGCAGTAATAGCGCCCCTGTGGGTGGGGGAAGCCGTCTTTTGGCCAGCCAAGCGGCCACTCTTTTCTGTAAAAAGTATACTCTTGCTCAATGCCAAAAATCGGTTCATGTTGTTTGTATTTTTCCGCTACTTGTGCAAGTACGTGGCGGGTGTTAGAAACATGCGGCGTGCCGTCTGGATTTAACACTTCGCACATTACTAACAGATTTGGTGCTTTGTTTATGGGGTCGGTTACATAGTAGACAGGCTTAAGCATACAGTCGGAAAAATGTCCTTCGGCCTGTTCTGTGCTTGAGCCGTCAAAACCCCACATCGGCAAGTCGGATACGGAATTAACCGGCCCGTCAAAAATTTTAGTTTTAGACCTTAGTTTGGCTGTAGGTTTTCGGCCGTCGAGCCAAATGTATTCGGCAATAATTTTCATAAACCTTACTTTCTCCCCCCAATTAATTGAAAAATTTTTTAAAAATATAAAAAACACCATTTATGCGGTTTGCCCCCTTGGGCAAATTGGTGTTTTTTTTAACTATATATTTAGTTTTCTAAAATCATTGTAGCAAACAAAAAAGGAGTGTCAACCCCGCCCCACTTTTCACGAATTCATTTTAAAAGTTTATAAATTTTGCCGAACTAATGTTCGATTATTAACAGTTTTTTTACTAAAAAGTGGAGTGGGGTCAAAATATTTAAATATTGACTTATTCCAAGGTAGTTTTAAGAGAGTATGATACCATCATATTTTTTGAATTCTAAGGTTTTCCACAAAAAAGCGATCCCCAGCCGCTAAAATACAACGGCTAGGGATATTCTTTTGGATTAGTGTTTTCTGCATCCCGGCATAGGCCGGGATTTTGCCGCACCGTGCAAAGGCACCCCGGGTGTGCTTTTTCCAGTTTTTGATTCTTTATTTTCTGGAGCTGCTTTGTCCGGCTTTGCTCCCGATTCGTTACGGGGTTTGTTGTTCATTCCCCCTCCTTTCGGGAAGAATTTTAAATTTATGGTGTTGTTTTGTCAAGTTTTGAAAAAAACCGGTTAATTTTGTATAGTTTTTTCGGTTTTTTTGGTATAATAAAAAATATGTCAGAAAAAGATAATGAAAAATTTAAAATAACAGGCGAAAAGATAACCCAAAAGCCGCATACCCCGGAAGAACAGGAAAAAATTGTGCTGGAAAAAATAAAGAAAAACGCTCACGATGACGCAGAGGAATTTCTTGCACATTTTCAGCAAATGTCATCAATGGGCGTTTTTAAGGTTATCCGAGGAGTAAATATAAAAGATAAAGAAATAATAAATGCTGCTTTTGAATCAGCCAAGCACTATAATCTTTCTGAAAAAGATAAAAAATATTATTTAGAAGAATTTTATAACAGATGTGTCCTTGGGTATCCGTTAGGGAAAGCTTAGGCAGATGACGAAAAAAAACGCTAACAGCGATTTTTTATTTTGGGTGAATTATGGTATAATAAGTTACATAAATTCCACAAAAATTCAATTGTACCTCTGCAAAATTAGAAATTGAAACAAAAATGTCTTTTAAAGACGACTTAAAACAAAAAGTTAACGACTATTTAGACGCGCGCGAAGTGGAGAAGTTAAAATCCACGGTCGAGACTATTTTACGCGAGCGCGAAAATTTAAAAGACTGGTCGCAAAAAGAACTGAGTTTAACAACCAGAGCTTTTAGGGACGATATTGCAAAGGGAGCTAGTTTAGACAGTCTGATAGTCCAGGCTTTTGCGGTTATGTGTGAAGCAGCGCGCAGGATTTTAGGCCAGGTGCCTTACGATGTGCAAATTTTAGGCGGATTGGTTATTCACCAGGGAAAAATAGCCGAAATGAAAGCCGGGGAAGGCAAAACCTTAACGGAAACCATGCCGGTTTTTTTAAACGCGCTTTTGGGCAGGGGAGTGCATATTATTACTACCAATGATTATTTGGCGGAACGAGACGCGAAATGGATGGGTAAGCTTTACAATTACCTTGGTTTGAGCGTTGGGTATGTAACCAGTGAAATGAAAAAGGAAGACAGAAGAAAAGCCTATTTGTGCGATATAACTTATGTGACTAACCAAGAAATAGGGTTTGATTATTTGCGCGATAATTTGGTTTTTGCGCGAAGTGACAGAGTCCTTAGAAAAGACCACACTTTAAATTTTGGCATTGTAGATGAAATAGATTCTATTCTTATAGACGAGTCGCGTACACCACTTATAATCGCAGAGCCCGTAAAAGAAGAAAGGCAATTTTATGATTTATTTACAAATGTAGTGTCTAAATTAAAGGAAGATACTGATTTTAAAGTTGACTACAAAAATAAAAATGTCGAAATGACCGCCAAAGGTTTGGACAAAGTAGAAAAGGTTTTAGGTGAAAAAGTTTTTTCTAAGGAAAGCCCTATGAATGTTTTTTACTTGGACGTGTGCTTAAAAGCCCGAGCGACATTTGAGCGCGACAGAGACTACATAATTAGTAAAGATGGGGTGGAAATTGTAGACGAATTTACCGGTCGGGTTTTACCGGGTAGGCGTTTTACCGACGGGGTGCACCAGGCCATTGAAGCAAAAGAAAATGTAAAAGTAAAAGAAGCAGACAGAACCGTGGCAGCAATTACCTTTCAGAATTTTTTCCCAATGTACGAAAAACTTTCCGGTATGTCGGGTACCGTTATGCGTTCGCGCGACGAATTTAGGCAGGTTTACAAACTGGAAGTGGTGCAGATTCCGACTAACAGACCCCTTCAGAGAATTGAGCATACAGATTTATATTTTAAAACCGAACATGGCAAGTTTATAGGACTTTTAAAAAAAGTCGCGGAAATTCATGCTAAAGGTCAGCCAATTTTAATTGGCGCGCGTAACGTAGAAGTTGCGCATAAAGTATCGAAGGCACTTAACGACAATAATTTTCCACATCAACTTTTAACTGCTTCGGACAACCGTGGAGAAGCCGACAAAATTGAACAGGCTGGCCAGGAAGAATTAATTACCGTAGCTACCAACATGGCCGGGAGGGGAACCGATATTTTGCTCGGTCCGGGCGTGGAAAAAATGGGCGGACTTTATGTAATAGGTACAGAGAGGCATGAGTCAAGAAGAATAGACGACCAGCTAGTAGGTAGAGCTGGTAGACAAGGTGAGCCGGGCGCTAGCCAGTTTTTAATTTCTATGGAAGACGAAGTCATGAGCCTGTTTGGAAGTGAAAGAATTATAGATAAAGGTCATAGCATAAAATATAAAAATAAGTATTATCAAACATATCAAAATAAAGAGTTAATTACTTTAAAACCAAAGAGCAACTGTATAGTAATAGAAGCAT
>CAZAED010000006.1:10130-25021 GCA_964484145.1 uncultured Candidatus Saccharibacteria bacterium
CATTCCTGAAGACGAGTACATTTCCGCGCCAAGTTTAGACAAAGCATTTGCTCGCGCTCAAGACTTTATTGAAAGTAAAAATTATGACAGTAGGATATATTTGTATAAATACGACCGCGTGACAAATTATCAACGCAATGTGGTTTACCGTTTGCGGGAAACACTCCTTGAAAACGAAGAAGGTTGCAAAATTTTTTTACAGGATGCGGTTTTTTCGGTGCTAGATGATATTTTTAGCACAAATGACGTTAATGTTTTGTCGGCTAACTTAAAAGAAGTTTTTAAAATAGAAATTAAACCTGAAGAATTAACCGGCGCGATTTTAAACAAAGAAGACGGGGTTAAAAAGTCTAGACAGCTTACTCAAAAAAAGTTTACAGACTATTTAACCGAGCAGGCAAAAAAAATTTTTGAAGACAAAGAAGCATGGCCAGCAGCCCAGCAATTAGTTTTGCAAGTAATAGACAATAACTGGAGCCAAAATTTGGAATTAATGGATATTTTAAAAGAGGAGTCGGGGCTTTTTTCCTACGCCACCCAAGACCCGCTTTTAGACTTTATTTCGGACGGCAGGAAGCTTTTTACAGAAATGGGTAAAAATATTGAAAAACAATTCGTTACAGCCATATTTTTGAGGTTGGCGCAGAAGGGGAAGATAGAGTAATTGACCAAAATTAAATAAAATTAAATAAAATTTGTCAAAAGTAGCTTATTTTTGATATAATTTTGTTATGCTTACAAAAGAAGAGGTTAAGAAAATTGCTGTGTTGGCTAGAATTGAACTAACAGAAACAGAAGTGGAAAAGTTTCAAAAAGATCTTTCCGCTGTTTTAGACTATGTAGACGAGCTAAAGTTAGTTAACGTAGACGGTTTAGAAGAGGTTGCTCAGGTTACAGGATTAGTTAATGTACAAAGGCAAGATATTGCAATAGACCACGGTAATAGAGAAGAAATATTTTCCCAGGCTCCGGAAATGAAAGACGGATATTTTAAGGTTAAAGCAATATTGTGATTGACATGATTTAAAAGATTTAAATGATTGACAAGATTTAGTTAAGATAATTGCATAACAATCATTTAATTCTTGGTCAATCTTGTCAGTCTTGTCAATCAATTTATGGATTACGCGTATCTATCTCTAACTGAATTACGAAAATTACTCGACACCAAACAAGTTTCGTCGGTTGAGCTGACGAAATATTTTTTGTCACGCATAAATAATATAGACAAAAGCTTGAATAGTTTTGTGACAGTAACAGAAGAAGAAGCTTTAAAAAACGCAAAAGAGGCTGACGAGTTTATTAATTCGCCGGGTGAGAACCCGTTTTTATGCGGTATACCTTACGCTAGTAAAGACTTGTTTAATACTAAAGGTATTCGCACGACTGCTTCGAGTAAAATTTTAGACAATTATTTACCGCCTTTTGACGCTACTGTTACAAAAAAATTAAAAGAACAAAAATCTGTTTTGCTTGGAAAAACTAATTTAGATGAATTTGCGCACGGTTCAAGCACCGAAACTTCGGCCTACGGACCTAGTCATAACCCGTGGGACACAAATAGAATTCCCGGCGGCAGTAGCGGAGGCAGTACAGCTGCGGTAGCAGCCGGACTTAGTCCATGGGCAACTGCTACAGAAACCGGCGGCAGTATTCGCCAGCCGGCTAGTCTTTGCGGCGTTAGCGGCTGGAAACCTACCTATGGTAGGGTTAGTCGCTACGGTGTTATTGCTATGGCATCTTCGCTTGACTGTCCTGGAGCGGTAGCTTACAGCGTAGAAGATTTAGCGGCTTTGGCTGAAATTATGTCCGGGCAAGACGAGCATGACTCAACTACTAGTCCTATTGAAGTCCCAACCTATAAAAAGAATTTAAATAAAGATGTATCTAAACTTACATTAGGAATTCCTAAACAGTATTTTGTAGATGGTATGGAAGAGGGTGTTAGGGAAAAGGTAATGGGAGCTATAAAAGAACTAGAAAAACAAGGCGCAAAATTAAAAGAGGTAGATTTGCCAAATACTAAGTATGGCTCTTTAGTTTACGCTATAATTTGTCCGTCTGAGGTTTCCTCTAACTTAATGCGTTACGACGGTATTCGCTACGGACATTCTTCTTCGGAAGCAAAAAATTTACTTCAGGCATACGAAAAGTCCCGCGGGGAGGGTTTTGGCAACGAAGCTAAGCGCAGAATTTTAACCGGCACTTATGTTTTAACCGCCGGTTACTACGACGCCTACTACAAAAAAGCCCAAAAAGTTCGTCGTTTAATAATAAACGAATTTAATAATATTTTTAAAGAGGTAGACGCGCTTGTTTGTCCGGCCAGCCCAAACGTTGCGGTTAAAATTGGCGGTGCAAAAGAAAACCCGCTTTTTGGCTACATTGCCGACCAGTTAAATATTCCTTCTTCGCTCGCAGGTCTCCCTGCTCTTTCTGTCCCTTGTGGTTTTGCTCGTCCGAGCGATGGTGATTCGCCAAGTATGGACGGCCTTCCCGTAGGCCTACAAATTATTGGGCCACAGTGGGGAGAGCAGACAGTTTTTAATATAGGCTACGCGTACCAGCAGGCGACGGAGTGGCATGGGAAGCACCCGGGAATGTAAGATTTAGGATTTAAGATGTAAGATCTATGGAAAACACCGAAAGCAAAATTGCTGAATTAGAAAATAGGATTGAAAAATTAGAGAAAACTAGATTGACTTTTGGAAGCTTAATCGGTGGAATTTTTAATTTAGCCGTTTGGATCGTAGTAATTTTAATGATATATGCTCTTACTATCTTTGTTTGGAGATCATTTGATTACGAAAGAAAAAATTTAGTTTTTGGTGCGGGTCTTCTGATCCTAACAAACTTAATAACTATTCCTGTTACTATTTATTTCACACGAAAAAGGGATAAAAGCAAACAATGAAAACATTTGAATCATCAACCGAATACCAGCCTGTAATTGGATTTGAAATCCATATTCAACTTAGCACTAAGTCTAAGATGTTTAGTAGTGCGGCCAATAACCCGGACGAAAAAGAACCTAACACTAACATTGACGAAGTTGTAACCGGACAGCCCGGAACTTTGCCTGTGGCAAACAAAGAAGCTATACGCCTAGCTGCTATGGTGGGTCTTGCTCTTAACTGCACCATAGATGAATGGAGTAAGTTTGACCGTAAGCACTATTTTTACCCGGATCTGCCCAAAGGTTACCAGATTTCGCAGTTTGATAAGCCAATATCGCGCGATGGATATCTTGATGTAGCGTGCCCATTTATGGGTGAGCCTGGTAGTCAAGACGCCGATAAATCGGCACGCTACAAGACAAAGCGTTTTGGCATAACTCGCGCGCATTTAGAAGAAGATGCGGGTAAGAATATGCACCCAGAAGGTTTGTCTTATTCACTAGTTGATTATAACCGAGCTGGTGCGCCGCTACTTGAAATTGTTACAGAGCCAGAATTAGAAAGCGGGGAAGACGCTAAGGCGTTTTTAACAGAACTGCGTAATATTGTCCGCTACTTAGGCGCGTCTTCTTGCGATATGGAAAAAGGCACAATGCGTGTTGAGCCAAATATTTCTGTGCGTAAACCCGGCGAAACCACACTGCCTAAATATAAGGTGGAAGTTAAAAATATTAACTCCATAAAATTTGCCCAACAAGCTATAGACTACGAAATTGCTAGGCAGACAGAAATTTTAAAAGAAGGCGGCATACCAAAACAGGTAACTATGGGCTGGGATGAAAAAAATAATTGCACGGTTGAACAGAGAAGCAAAGAAGAGGCAAACGACTATAGGTATTTTCCAGACCCGGATTTACCCGTACTACAGTTTACAAAAGAATATTTAGAAGACCTTAGAAACAGAATGCCGGAACTACCTGCGCAAAAACGCGCAAGGTTTTTAGAGGAGTTTGGTTTGCCGGAAGCCGATGTAGAAAATTTGATAAATTGGAAAGAACTTGCCAGCTATTTTGAAGACGTGGTAAGCGAGTTAGATGAATGGATAAAAGAGTCAGGTGGGGATCGTAAAAATTTAATAAAGCAAGCAGCCAACTGGGCGTTGGGTGAATTTTCTGCAATGTTAAATAGTAAATTAATGAACCCGCTCGACAGTAAAGTTAATCCCGAAAATTTTGCGGAAATGTTAACTTTAATTCAGAATGGAAAAATTTCCAGCACAGCTGCCAAGCAAGTATTCAAAGTTATGTTTGAAAAAGGCGGCGAGCCGGACAATATTGTTGCCGATTTGGGCTTAGAACAAAATAGTGATGAAGGAGCTATTTCCGAGGCTATTGATAAAGTTATAGCCGCCAACGAAAAAGCAGTAACCGACTACAAAGCAGGAATGGAAAAGAGTTTTGGGTTTTTAGTTGGCCAGACTATGAAGGAACTAAAGGGGAAAGGGAACCCAGGGGTTATAAACGACATTCTAAAAAAGAAATTGGCTCAATAAAAATATTCTTCGACTTTATGGAGAAGATATTTTTATTGTTCTCCATAAAGTCGAACGATAAAAATATAAACGCCGCGTGGGATATGATCCCCGCGGCGTTTTAAAAAGTCTGGTAGATAGAGTTTAAGAGCTTAAAAAAAGATTGAGCCGTCCCATGGATGTACAGTCCTTGGCACGGCTTTGTTTTATTGGTAATCTTCTTTTTTTCTTGGTTGTGGCCGCAGCGAACCGTCAGGGTACGGGGGTGGATCCTTGTGAATGGTGGGCGGGTTCTCCACCCATTTCTTCCCTGATTCTCGGCAGCAGCCGCCGATGCAATGGCCACTTTTTGAGTGACAGGGGCACGCGCATCTTGCCTTAGCGATAGTTGACATACCGCCTCCTTCTGGGGGAAGTGTAGAAAATTACAGAGAGAGAGTCAATAGAGATGTAGGATATAAAATGTAAGATTTAGGGGTTTGTCATTCCGAACGGAGTTATAAATCCCTTGATGATAGTTATGCTTAGATCTGGATCCCGGATATTTTTTACGGCTTAGGATAATTAGTGGCGTAAAAAATTCCGGGATGACAGAAATTGCTTGGTTAATTTTTCCGCAACTTTTATTTCAGGTTTTATCCATTTTATTTCTTTATTTCTTTTCCACCAGGTAGTCTGCCGTTTACTGTAGTGTTTTATGGCGTAGAGAAGTTGCGTGAACATTTGGTCGTAATTTATTTTCTTTTGTAGATACAAAGAAATAAAACGGTATTCAAGGCCAAAGGATTCTAGTTTTTTCCAGGATAAGCCATTAGCATGAAGCTTTTTTACTTCTTTAACCAAACCTTGCTTTAAACGCTCTTTAAGACGTTTTTCTATTTTTTTGTATAAATTTTTTTGATTGGTTTTTATACCGAGCCATAAAACTTGGTAGGAACCCTTCGACTCTTCGCTTTGCTCATCGCTCAGGATGCCGCCTAAAGGCGGCACAGGTTTGCCGGTGGCGGCGATTATTTCAAGGGCGCGGATTAAACGGCGCTTGTTAAATTTGTCTATAGTGTTAGCGCGCGCGGGATCAAATTTCATCAGCTTTTCAAAAAGCACATCAGCCGACTTTTTTTCTAACTCTGAGCGGAGTTTTTTGTTTGGTTTAACATCTGGCAGCTCTTGATTGTAGACAACTGCATCTACCCAATGCGCGGTGCCGCCGCACAAAATGGGAAGCTTGCCTCGTTTTAGAATATCTAAAATAGCTTTTTGCGCGTCACGTTTAAAGAGCGAAGCTGAATACTGTCGTTTTGGGTTTATAAAATCTATACAATAGTGCCTAATGCCTTTGTACTCGTAAAAAGCACGACCGCGCATTTTTGTGGTAATCCAACGGCCGTGGATTTTGCCCGTACCTAAATCCATTCCACGGTAAATTTGGCGGCTGTCAGCGGAAATTATTTCGCCGTTAAAACGCCTTGCGAATTTTACCGCAAGCTCACTTTTGCCTGAAGAGGTGGGACCGATAAGAACAATTAGTGGGTAGTTGGTAGTAGGTAGTGAGTAGTCTGATATCAATTTCATCGATTAGTTATTTTTTTGCCCGCGTGAGCGCGGGAAATTTTAAGAGATTGACCATGGATTTTCATACGCGGCCGTTTTTTTATTTCTCGTTTCTTGGCTTTTGTTGGGTATTCCTCAAAAATTCGTTTTTTCATATTTTTGTGGTATAATTTATATTATTAATCGATCCGAATCCGCGAATTTATCCGAATATCCCGAATGGGAAGTTTAAAATTCGGATCATTCGCCTGCCTGCCGGCAAGGCAGGGATGTCATTCGGATCATTAGGATCGCTATTATGAAAAAAACAATCTACATTTTGTTAGCTTTAATAATTATAGCAGGTGGGTATTACTTTTACGACAAAAATAAAAATCAGGTAAAAGCGCCGGTTATGGAGCAGGGTGATTTGCAGTCTCAAAATAGCAATTTACCTACGCCTACGCCCACACCTTCGCCTACAGCCAACCCAAGTACACAAACTAATGTAAAAGGGGGCAGCGGAGTTGATTACGCCCCTGGAACTTTTTCTTCGGGTGATGAAAATACTGACGGCGGAAGCGGTGTGCAAGTTGTGGAAGTAACCTATGATGGAAAGGTTTTTAGTCCAAGCCCAATTAATATAAATGTAAATGACTGGGTATTTTTTAAAAATACTTCAAGCACAGAAATGTGGGTAGCTTCTAACCCACATCCGGGCCATACCGACTATCCGGGCTTTGATGCGGGGAAAAAAATAGCTCCGGGAGCAAACTATAAATTTCAGTTTACAAAAGCCGGTACTTGGGGGTATCATAATCACTTTAATCCTTCGCAAGAGGGAAGTGTGGTGGTGAAGTAATTGACAAGATTTAAATGATTAAAAGATTGACAAGATTGGATTTAAATCTGGGTCAATCTGGGTCAATCTTGTCATTCGTGTCAATTAACTTATGTCGTGGAATACTTTTGGTCATAATCATGTTAAACGAATTTTGGAATTGCAATCTAATTCCAAAATTTTTTCGCACGCTTATTTGTTTTTAGGGTCGGAATTTTTAGGCAAGAAAATGTTAAGTTTAGAATTTGCGAAAAAAATATTGAACGCGGAAAAATTAGAAAACCATCCCGATTTTGCAATGTTAGACGAAGAAGAAGTGAGTATAGAAAGGCTTAGAGAATTTATGGAAAACCTTAGTTTTAAGCCTTTTTTAGGTGCATATAAAGTAGCTATAATTAACAACGCAGAAAAGTTAAATTTGCAGAGCCAGAATGCGCTGCTTAAAACTTTAGAGGAGCCTAGTCAGTCAACAATTTTAATTTTAATTTCTTCGCGTGCGCTTATTCCGACAATTTTGTCGCGTTGCCAGGTTATGAGGTTTAATCGTTGTAGTCAGAAGCAAATGAGGGAGTTTTTAGAAAGTGCTAAAATAAAACGATCTGAGGAGGTTTTGGTAAACGCTTTTGGTTTGCCGGGGAAAATAATGGCAGACGAAAAAACTCAAACTGGCTCTATAAAAGAATGGCAAGCTTTAAAATTTTTTAGCCGAGGGGAAAAATTGGCCCAAATAAGTAAGTGGGCTGAAAAAGAAAGCGAAGATTTGGGAAAAATATTGGCCTTAAGTTTACAAGGAGAAATTTTAAATTTAGGACACGAGCCAAAAAGCTTTCGGCTCGCTGAACTTTTGTTAGAGGCAATAGAGTCGCTTAGAAAGAATTTTAACAAAAAAATGGTGCTTCAAAAATTATTTTTAAACCTTTAACTTAAAACAAAAAATGAACAAAAAAATTGTTTATATTTTACTTCCCCTGCTTTTTCTTTCGGCCGGCTGCGACGTTTTTTCCAAAGGCGGGAGTGCCGGGCTTTCTAAAACTGTTAATGGAGGGGTTGACTGGATTTCGGCTAACAAGCAAGACGGCGGTAGCGGCAGTATGCAGGCCGCAAATATTTCTAAATTAGAAATTAATCCTTTAAATCACGAAAATATTTTTGCGGGCAGCTACAATGGCGGATTGTTTGAGTCTAAAGATAGCGGGGGAACCTGGAAAAATATTTTAAGCAATAGCACCGTGTTTGATTTTGCGGTTAATATGGCAAATTCTAAAATTATTTACGCTGCGGGCGACATTGGGGGAATGGGCAGGGTTGTTAAAACCACAGACGGAGGTAAAAGCTGGCTTAAGGCTTATAATGAGTCTTCCGCGAATAATCCCGTTAGAAGCATATCTTTGAATCCTTCGAATACTGAGCAATTAATAATTGGAACTGACTCAGGTACAGTAATAAAAAGTACAGATGGTGGTTTAAACTGGCAATTGCTTAAGAATTTTTCAAGCAAAATTAGCAGAGTGTACTGGACTAATAGTGGCGTGTACGTTTTAGTTAGAGAGAAAGGTTTGTTTAAAGGTAGTGGTTTTGGAGACGATTTTGTAGAGTTAACCTCAGGCCTAAGGAGCGAGGGGCTTTTAAACCAATTTTCTAAAACCGGCTCTGTAAAAGTGTTTAATCAGGCTTATGTTGACACTTTAACTAACAACCTTTTGTATATAACCACAGACATTGGTTTGTTTAAGTCAACAGATTTGGGCAAGAATTGGACAGCGGTAAAATTACCCGTTAAACAAGAGGCTTTAAATGCAAGACCTATAGTTGTGGCTAAACAAAGTAGCAACATAGTCTTGACCGCAATAGGCTCTACCGTGTATAAATCTACAGACGGCGGAAATTCATTTCAAACGCAAAATGTGCCGCTTACTAACGCTTTTGTTAACTATTTAATTATAGACCCCAAGTTGCCGCAAATAATGTACGCGGGAGGGTATGTAAATACAAACAATTAATTGACTTTACGGATTACGGAAAAGGTAAGGATATACGGATACATTACCATATATTCTACATTCGTATATCCGTAAAAATCTGTAATCAGTAAAGTATTATGATCGATCAAATTATAAACAACCACAAAGCAGATTTTGAAAAATGCATAGAACATTTTTTGCATGATTTATCGTCCGTAAGAACGGGCAGAGCGAATCCCGCTCTATTAAATACTGTATCTGTTGAAAGCTATGGAGCAAAAATGTCTTTAGAACAAGTTGCCAGCGTTACTGTTAGCGACGCAAAAACTTTGGTTATTAGTCCTTGGGACAAAGGCCAACTTCAAGCTATAGAAAAAGGTATTCAACTTGCGAATTTAGGGTTTAACCCTTCTAACGACGGAATAGTTATTCGCATTACATTGCCAGCGCTTTCAGAAGAGCGTAGAAAAGAAATGGTAAAAATGGTTGGCCAAATTGCAGAAAAAGGAAAAATTGCCATTCGTAACGTACGCGAAAGTGTTATAAAAGAAATGAAGAAAGCGGAAGGTGATGGCAAGATTAGTAAGGACGATTTAACCCACGGTCAGAAGAAGCTTCAGGAGTTTGTAGACAAGTATAATGAAGAAATTAAAAAGCACGCGGAGAGTAAAGAGAAAGAAGTAATGACAGTGTAATTAATTCATGGAAAAAAAAATTAATCCTAATAAAAATGAAGTTGAAAATGCTCTTTTGCATACCTCGGCTGATACTTTCAGAGTTGAAATAAAACCAACTCGAGAGCAATTAAAGTATTTAGAAGAAAAGATAAAAAAATTAAAATTCATTACAGATATTGAAAATAGTAATGAGTATAACTATTTTCATGCATTTTTAAAGCTTTGCGACTATTTACCTGAAAATTTGTTTAAACCGGTTAGAGAGCAACTGTATGAGGACGTGAAAAACAAGAATTTTACAAAAAAAGCAATTGTTAGATTTGTTAATCAGTTTTTGGAATTTCATCAACTTCTAAAAAAAGAAAAAAATGGCTACGAGGTTCTGGCAGAACCGGCGTATAATAAACTAAGGGAATTTAAACAGATTTTTTATTCTAAAGACCCAGATTTTAGGAAAATTTAAAGAAAGTCATTAAAATATAAATATATGGCAGAAATACCCTATTTACATGAAATTAAAGGCATGTTTTCCTCGAAAGAAAAAGATCCAACGAGCGAGCTTAGTTCAAGTCTAGAACAGAGTATTTCGGTTATGGAGAAATATTTGTCGCTTGCTCATGAGCACGACAAAAAACTGGTTTTTAGGCAGGAAGATTTAAAAACTCCATATGGGACCAACCCGATGACCATAGAATTGACAAACGACGAAAGAGTGAAAACTGATTTTAAACCTTTATTTTTTTCTGAGTTGCAGAATTTTTTTGCAAAAATAGAAAAGTACTTAAATAAACAAAAGAAAAATCCTACCTCGATAGCCGGTTTTGTTGTGCAGCCTGTTTATGCGAAAATGTTAGCGGAGGTAAATGGTAGAACGTGTAGTGAGATACCGAAAATTTTACAAGAAAGTTATAGAAAAATATTTAATTACTCGGAAGGACTTTAATAAATGTTGACTATTATAATTTTTATATTAATTTTAGGCTTGCTTGTGTTAGTCCACGAATTCGGGCATTTTATTGTGGCTAAAAAAAGCGGTATGGTGGTGCATGAATTTGGGTTTGGTTTTCCTCCGCGTTTAGTTGGAATAAAAAAAGTTGACGGTAAATGGAAAGTAGTATGGGGGCATCAAAAAAGTATTTCAGATTCGGAAATTAATTATGGCGATGAAAATACCCTTTACTCTATAAATAGCATTCCACTGGGCGGTTTTGTGCGTATAATGGGGGAAAACAACGAACACGAGAGCAATCCCAAAAGTTTTATAAACAAAAAGTTTTGGCCAAGGTTTTTTACTTTAGTTGCCGGAGTTATTATGAATTTTATTTTAGCCGGCGTAATTTTTACCGTGGGTTTTGGCATAGGGCTTCCGGCTGCGTTTGAAGACCAAAGCGAAGTTCCGGCGCACGCGGTTTTTGAAAACGGTAAAATTGCGGTTTTAGAAGTAGTAAAAGATTTACCGGCGTACAAAGCAGGTCTTAAGGAAGGTGACTATATACACAAAATAGACGGACAAAGTTTTTCTGACGCAGGTAGTATGAGAGCCTATATAACCTCTAATGCTGGTAAAACTTTTTCTATTCAAATAATGCGTAAGAACCAGGAATTAACTATAAATGTAGATTCGCAAAAAAATCCTCCCGAAGGACAGGGTCCGACTGGCATAGCGTTGTCTGTGTTAGGAAAACTTCGTTACCCGTGGTATTTAGCCCCATACTACGGCTTTAAAACCGCAGTACAGCAAGTGGGCGCAATAGTTTCGGGTTTGTATAGCTTGTTTACATCTGGTATTGGGCTTTCGGCTTTGGGCGGCCCGGTAAAAATTGCAAAGCTTACCGGTCAGGTTGCGGGCATGGGCTTTATTTACCTTATGCAGTTTACCGCGTTTTTGTCGCTTAACTTAGCTGTACTAAATATTTTGCCATTTCCTGCTTTAGACGGCGGTCGTGTACTATTTTTAATAATAGAAAAAATCCGCGGCAAAAAAAATAACCAAAAAGTGGAACAATTTGCCAATGCCGCCGGTTTTGCGCTTTTAATTTTGCTAATGATTTTAGTGACAATTAAAGATGTAGTAAAAGGATAGATCACAGATATACGGATGGACACTGATGACACAGATGAAATGCAAACCGAATTTACTGTCTATAGTCAAGTAGACTATAGACTATACTAGCCAAAAGGTTTTAATAAAAAGAATAATTAAGTAACAGGTATCTGTGTTATTTGCATAATATCTGTGCATCTGTGGATTATGAGACAATCTAAATATTTTTTAAAAACTTCTAAAACCAAACCAGCCGAAGATACATCGGCAAACGCTATTTTACTTGAGCAGGGCGGTTTTGTGCAGAAAGTTATGGCAGGGGTTTATAGTTATTTACCTTTAGGTATGAATGTTTTGCGTAAGATTGAAAATGTTGTTCGAGAAGAAATGGATGCTATAGGCGGACAGGAAATATTTATGCCAAGCCTACACCCAAAAGCTAATTGGGAAACTACAGGTAGGTGGAAAGAAATGGACGTGTTGTTTAAAATTAAATCCCAGCATGGTTACGAATACGCGCTTGGTCCTACTCATGAAGAAATTGTTACGCCAATGGCGCAGCCTATAATTCAGAGTTATAAAGACCTGCCATTAGCGGTGTATCAAATTCAAACCAAATTCCGTGACGAACCGCGCGCAAAGTCCGGGCTTTTAAGAGGAAGAGAATTTAGAATGAAAGATTTATATAGCTTTCATACTTCATCGGAGCAGCTAGAGGAATATTACAATAATGTCGCTTCGCCGGCATACGCTGAAATTTTTAAACGGCTAGGCCTGAACGCACTTTATACAGAAGCCTCGGGCGGAAGTTTTAGTAAATTTTCCCACGAATACCAGGTGGAAATAGAAAACGGCGAGGATACTATTTATGTATGCGAAAAATGCGGAATGGCAAAGAATAAAGAAGTTTACCAAGAGGGAATTGAATGTACTAAATGTGGAAAAACAACATGGCGAGAAACCAAAGCTTCTGAGGTTGGAAATATTTTTAAATTAGAAACAAAATTTTCCTCTGCTTTTAATTTACAATTTACCGACCAAGACGGCAGCAAAAAACCAATAATTATGGGCTGTTACGGAATTGGAACAAGCAGGCTTATGGGCGTAATTGTAGAAAAATTCCACGACGAGAAGGGTATAATTTGGCCTGAGGCGGTTGCTCCATTTAAAGTTCATTTAATTTCCCTTAAAGGTGCTGAAAAAGAAGCGGAAAACGTGTATCAGGCTTTATTAAAAGCTGGTCTTCCTGTATTATTAGACGACAGGGATATAAGCGCGGGGGCTAAATTTGCCGACTCGGATTTAATTGGTATCCCATATAGGGTAATAGTCTCGCCTAAGACAATAGAAAATGATTCGGTTGAGATAAAAAAGAGAAACGAAGGCGAAGCAAAATTGGTTAAAATATCGGAAATTGCTAAAAATTTGACTTAGTTAGACAAAAATAAAAACTATAACTATAACGATAACTATAACCTTTTTAGAGAAGTTATCGTTATTTGTTATCGTTATAGTTATTCTACTTTATGTTTGAAGGCTTTTATAAAAAATTTTCCAGCGACATTGGCATAGACCTTGGTACGGCTAATACTTTGGTGTACGTAAAAGATAAAGGTATTGTTATAAATGAACCCTCTGTAGTGGCAATTAACCAGCGTACCAAGCAAATTTTAGCCATTGGGGATGAAGCACGTAAAATGGTGGGACGAACGCCTCCGCATATTGTGGCAACAAGGCCATTGGTAGACGGAGTAATTTCAGATTTTGAAGTCACCGAAGCTATGCTAAGGTATTTTATAGACAAAGTTCACAATCAGACCTTTGCTTTTTTGCGTCGCCCGCGCGTGGTAATTGGCATACCCTCAGGCGTTACTGAAGTGGAAAAAAGAGCGGTTATAGACGCGGCGGTTAATGCCGGAGCCAGCCAGGCTTTTTTAATAGAGGAACCTATGGCTGCAGCAATAGGAGCGCGTTTGCCGGTTTCAGAGCCAACAGGTAGCATGATAATAGACATAGGTGGCGGCACAGCTGAAATAGCTGTAATTTCTTTAGGCGGCATTGTAATTTCAAAAAGTATTCGTGTTGCCGGCGACGAAATGAACGACAATATTGTTCAGTATGCAAGGGAAAAATTTAATTTGCTTATAGGTCCGCGTACGGCTGAAGAAATAAAAATTCGTATTGGTAGCGCTTATCCGCTTGAGTCGCCTTTAACTTTGGAAGTTAGAGGCAGAGATTTAGTAACCGGGCTTCCCAGGGAAATTTTAATGAACGACGGTCAGGTTAGGGACGCCCTCTCTCACAGCTTAAAAATTATTGTGAATAACACCAAAACAGTAATAGAAAATATCCCACCCGAACTTATTTCCGACATTATGCATAGAGGAATTATTCTAGCCGGTGGGGGCGCGCTGCTTAGAGGTTTAAATAAATTAATGACCGAAGCAACAGATATGCCCGTTACTATTGCCGAAGACCCTTTAACTTGTGTGGCTAGAGGCGCCGGAGTAGTCGTAGAAGACTTGGAAACGTTAAAAGACGTGCTTTTACCAAATGAGTTTGGAAACGTCCCCCGGTAGGAACAATTAACGATTAACAATTAACTAAAAGCGCAAATTAGTTAATCGTTAACAGTAAATTGTTAATAGTGCTTTCTATGAGGTTTATATACAATAAAACTTTTGTAGCATTTTTTATTTGTCTTTGTCTACTGGTGTTTTTAATGTTTTTAAATAGCAGAGGGGCATTAGACCAAATAAAAAGATTTTTTTTAAGGCTTCCTCAGCCGGTAGTGAATTTTTCCGCGGGCGTGGGTAAGAATACCAAGTCTTTTTTTTCAGCTCTATATAATTTAAAAGGTATTGCTGAAGAAAACAATAAGCTAAAACAAAATGTCGCAATGCTTGAAGTGGATTTGGCATCAGCTCAATCCGATGTAAGAGAGAACGAAATTCTGCGTAAGGAATTGAGTTTTGTAAAAAGCTCTAAATTGAGTTTAGAGCCTTGCGAAGTTTTGGCGGCAAATTCTTTAAATTTGACCGATACATTAATTTTAAATTGTGGTACAGACCAAGGACTCTTAGAAGGTCAGGCGGTTATTGCGCAGGGGCATGTGGTAGGAAAAATTATTTATTCCGGAAAAAGTACCTCAACTGCTCTTATTGCGACTTCTTCGAAATTTTTAACTGACGCACGAGTCAGTAAAACCGGACAGGCTGCTGTTGTTGAAGGTTCTTATAATTCTGGGCTAGTTATTGACCAATTGCCTCAGTCGGCGGAACTACAACCAGGCTGGTTAATTGTTTCGGCAGGCATAAATTCAAAAATCCCCGCCGATTTGCCAATAGGTCAAGTTGGACAGATTATTTCTTCGCCCAACGATTTGTTTAAAAAAGCAAGCCTTCTTTCAC
>CAZAED010000006.1:25031-41757 GCA_964484145.1 uncultured Candidatus Saccharibacteria bacterium
GGTTGATTTTAATGATTTGCGGTTTGTCTTTATACTAAAATAGTATGATAAAAAATTTTAGTTTTTTCATTTTGGGCGCGTTGCTTTACGCTTTAAATATAGGGCTGCTTAAAAACTTTTTATTTTTTAGCGCGCTGCCTAATTTGCTCCTAATTATTTGTATTTATGTAACTTTAGAGGAAGAAGGGGAGTTTTATTTATTTTTTTGTTTTTTTTGCGGTTTAATTTTAGATTTTACTTCCGGGATATTTTTAGGTAGCTTCGCGCTTTCATTTCTCTTGCTTTCACGCCTTTTGCGCTTTATTAGTAAAGACGTTGCAGCTCTCCAAAAAAACTGGAAGTATTTGCCCGCGGTTCTATTTTTCTTCCAAGTAGGCGTAGTGGTATGGATATTTTTGTATAATTTAGCAGCTGAAAAGTTGTTTTCTGCTCCGGTAATAATTTTTTACCCAATGCTTCTAAAAACTTTTTTTTGGCAGTATGTTTACAACCTTGTATTTTTATTTCCTGTTTGGAAACTCGCCTTATTACCGGCTAAAATGGAAGCTAAATTTTCACCCCGCGGCAAGTAAGTGTATATTATTTTTATAAACTATTAAAATCGAATCTATAATAACTGTAATAGTTGTGAACTAAAATTTCATGAAAGATCCATTTTTTATAAATACGAATATTAAGGAAGGCGCTAAAAATAACGTTTTAGATTGGGATGAGAGCGCGGCTGATATTAACAGCCCGATTAAAGATGTCCACGATTCAGACAGAAGCTCACATGAATTTTACTTAACCAGAATATTATTACTAGTAGTATTTTTTGTTTTAGCCGGACGGTTATTTTATTTGCAAATTATTAAAGGCGAATATTTTAAAGTGTTGGCAGAAAATAACCGTACCCGAAGCCAAACGTTGGAAGCGCCTAGGGGATTAATTTTTGATATTCAGCACAAACCGTTTTTGGAAAATATTGCGGGCTTTAATTTGCTTGTTGTTCCTTTTGATTTGCCCAAAGGCAACACAGATTCAGAGGTTCTTCGTCTTGCCTCGGCTTTTAATTTAAACAAGGAAGATATTATAAATAAGTTAAAGAGTGTAGACAGGCGCTCCATTACACCAATAGTAATTAGCCAAGATATTTCACAGGAAATGGCAATTTTATTTCAAACCAGGGCTCTAGACTTCCCCGGGTTTTTGGTACAACAAACCCCAATTAGAAATTATTTTGAGCCACAGCAATTTTCTGCGGTTTTAGGCTATACCGGATTGGCTAATAGCAAAGATATTTTACGCCTAAAATTGGCTGATTCGGAAGCTGCTTCTATGGTTGGTAAAGCAGGTTTGGAGTTAGAATATGAAAATTACTTGCGGGGTATTGCGGGTGAAAATCAAATTGAAATTGATTCCACAGGAAAAGTTATAAAAGTTATTGGGCAAAAACCAAGCAAGCCTGGTAATTCTTTAATACTAAATATAGATAGTGAGCTTCAAAAAAAACTTTATAGTGAACTTTCAAAAAATAATAACGGACAAATTAGGGCAGCGGCTGTTGCGCTAAATCCTAAAACCGGACAGGTTTTAGCCCTTGTTTCCATGCCGGGTTTTGATACCAATTTATTTTCGCACGGCATAAGCCAGGCAGACTACCAGCTTTTGCTAAATGATCCAAAAAAACCTTTTTTAGACCGAGCAATATCCGGTCAGTATCCGCCGGGTTCTACTGTTAAGCCTATGGTTGCTGCGGCAGCTTTAACAGAGGGGGTTGTTACTGAAAGTACTGTAATTAATGACAGAGGCGTATTGGTTATTCCTAACCAATTTGACTCGACTATTGCTTATAATTTTTATGGCTGGAAGCTTAGTGGCCTAGGCCCTATGACTGTAAGAAGCGCAATTGCCCAAAGCAGTGATATATATTTTTATACAGTAGCCGGCGGACATCCAAATTCAAGAATACCAGGTTTGGGCGCTGAAAAATTGGCTGAGTATTATAAAAAATTTCATTTAGGAAAACCTTTGGGCATAGACTTGCCGGGAGAAAAGCCCGGTATTGTAGCTGACCCAGAGTGGAAGGAAAAAGCTTTTGCTAACGACGATATTTTAAAAAAATGGTATTTAGGTGATACTTACCATATTGGTATAGGGCAGGGTGATATGCTGGCAACGCCGCTTCAGGTTGCTGAGTGGACAGCAATTTTTGCTAACAATGGAGTCGGTATGAAGCCAAAAATTTTAAACCAAGTCGTCTCACCCGAGGGGGAGATAGTATACAAAAATCAGCCTGAAGTTCTAGTAAATAAATTTTTAAGGGACGATGTTATAAAAATTGTACAAGAGGGGATGCGCGAGGTAGTTACCGGGGGTTCAGGTCGTCAGCTTAGCGCTTTAAAAATTACTTCAGCCGGCAAAACCGGAACTTCCCAGTTTGACGGTAGTGATCCTAAAAAAACTCACGCATGGTTTACTGCCTACGCTCCGTACGAAAACCCCGAAATTGTAATAACTGTTTTGGTAGAAGCCGGCGGCGAAGGCCACGCTGTTGCCGTGCCTGTGGTTAAAGAAACTCTTTCGTGGTGGGAAAACGAGAGGTATAAAAAATAGCTTTCTATGTTAATACTTTACTAACCGAAGAATTTAATTTTTATGGTATTATTAAGAGGTGGTTATTAAATCTTTAATTTTTTAATGATTATTGACGGGAAAAAAATTGCTGAAACTATCTTAAATGATCTTAAAGGGCAGGTGGACAAACTGCCTTTTCAGCCAGTATTTTGTGACGTTTTAGTAGGAGATGATGCGGCATCGGCGCAATATGTGCGTATGAAAGGAAGGCAGGCTGAGAAAATTGGGATTAAATTTAAAGGCGCGAACTATCCTTCAAATATAACTACTAACGAACTAGTAACAGAAATAAAAAAAATAGCAGCGGAACCCAATATGTGCGGGCTAATTGTTCAGTTGCCATTGCCTTCAACTATAGACAAAACCGCGGTGCTCGACGCTATACCTGCGGAAGTAGATGTTGATTGCACCGGAAAAGTTAATACAGATTTGTTTTACGAGGGTAACGCTTATGTTGAGTTCCCGACAGCTGCGGCGGTTATGAAAGTTTTAGATACTACTCTAGTTGATCTGCAAAATAAAAAACTGCTCGTTATAGGCTTTGGTCAGTTGGTGGGCAGGCCTGTGAGCTTTTTACTAGAGCAGCGCGGCTTAAAAGTAGATGTGGCTAGAAGTAAGACCGAAAATATTTTAGAGTTAATGAAAGAGGCCGATGTTATAGTTTCTGCAGTCGGAAAACCAAATTTAATTACCGGCAATAAAATAAAAGCCGGGGCAATAATTATAGATGCGGGCACTTCTGAAAGCGAGGGCGGGGTAGTGGGTGATGTAGACTTTGATTCTGTTTCAACGGTTGCATCTTATGTATCACCGGTGCCGGGCGGCGTTGGACCAGTTACAGTTGCCATGCTTCTTTCCAATGTTGTAAAGGTTGCAAAAGGAAAGTTGGGCGCGAAATAAGAGAAATAAAAAGTTTTTTTGCAGTGAGTTTATATGGAAAATTTAAAAATAAAAAAATCGTATATACATATATTTAAGCTGTTTATTTTACGCGGGTTAAATTATTTACTAACTTTTTTGTCTTTAAGGAAGACTAGAAAATTTTGGGGGGTGGTTTATGACAGCGCGAGCAAACAGCCGCTAGACCCGGTTATAGTTAAGCTCTTGTACGCGCAAAGCGGCGAGCCTGTTCAGACCTGCGTTACAGACTTGGCCGGATGCTATGGCTTTTTAGCCGAGCCAGGCAAGTTTAAAATTTTTGCAAAAAAAAGCAACTATATTTTTCCAAGTAAACGCGTAACCGGAAATAACGACGGTATTTTTACCGACGTTTATAAGGGTGAATTTTTTGAGCTTTATAATGAGTCGGAAGTGGTGGGTCCGAATATTCCAATGGATGCCATAAAACCAGATTGGAACCAACAGGCAAAACTTAAAATTCTAAACAACTACCCCTTTTTAAAATTATTTTTTAGGCGTTTAGTCTCAGTATTTTTTTGGTTTGGTTTTCTACTGTGTTTAGTCTTTGTTTTAAATGACTTTTATGTTAGTTATAATTTTAAAATTTCAGGCTGGCCTCAGTACTTGCTTTTGTCGTATCTTGGACTTTTGGTTTTAAATTCAACAGTACCTGAAATTAGATTATGGGGCAAGGTTATAGATTCATCAAACAAAAAATTATTAAGCAAAGTTGCTTTAGAACTTAGTAATCCGCAAATTGAAACTGTTATTTTAGCAAAAACCGAGAGTCAAGAGGATGGTCGCTTTTTACTCCGTGCGAATCCGGGTAAATATATTTTACGAATTAGCTATAAAAATGCCTCGGCTAAAATTCCGGTTAGGGTACACAGCGAAGGGGTTGTAAACTTAGATATTAAAGTCCTGTGGATAAACTCTGAAAGTAATATTATAGGTAACGTATAATACTAATATGGATAAAACACAAAAGAAAATACTTATTGTTGAAGATGACTCGTCGCTTTTAAACACCATAGCTGACAAACTAGTCTCCCAAGGTTTTTCTGTTATAAAAGCCGAAGACGGCAAAAAAGCCATAGATAGCATATTAAACAAACAACCGGGTTTAATATTGCTAGATTTGCTTATACCAGAAGTCGATGGTTATCAGGTACTCCAAACATTAAGGACTCACGGAGACCCTAATGTTTCCGCTACCCCGGTAATAATTTTAAGTAACTTATGGAGTGATAAAGACATTTTACGTGCAAAAGCACTTAGAGTTAGTGAGTATTATGTTAAGGCTCATACAAATTTGGAAGATGTCTATAAAAAAATTGGCGAGCTTTTGGTTTCTTAACTAGGCAATATTTTTTATAGTTTGTCAACTAAAAATTATAGCCCTCATTTGTTTTTTTATATTTGACAATATAGCCCTGTTGTATTAGAATATACCTAATTAAAGGCCGAAGGGCCTTTTAAAAAAGCCTTAAAAATTCTTAGATGCACAGATCGTTGAAATCTGTGAAATCGGCGCGTTAGTATTTAGCGTATATATATGAATATTTTAAATTTTTTTGCTGAGGTAAAAAATGAATTGGTTAAAGTTGTTTGGCCAACAAAAAAACAGACTATGCAATATACTTTGGTTGTAATTATATTTAGTTTAGTAATTTCTCTAATTTTAGGAGCGGCAGATTTGGGACTCTTTAAAATTTTTGAAAAAATAGTCGCCAAGTAGGATGTTGCCACCCGGACATGTTGCTGCTGGTTATTTAACTGCTTTGGCAGCTATTAAAATATTTAATCCTAATTTTGACCAGCATCAAATTAACCAGCTTTTAACTTTAGGAATGTTTTGGGGTTTTGCTCCGGATTTAGATAAATTTTACGAATTTTTTAAAATCGGTTCGTTTACATCGGACTTTAAGAAAGCAGATCACAGAAAGTTTGTAAGTCACGCGCCATTTTTATGGCTAATTGTTGGAACAGTTTTATACTTAATTGTTAGCGACCCATTTTGGAAATTTAACGCAATATTACTGGTAGCCGGAAGCTTTAGCCATTTTCTTTTAGACAGCATTGAGTACGGAATTCCTTGGCTTTGGCCATTTACGAGTAAGTTGTTTGCAGTAATTAATGCGGATAAGAAAATATTTGAAGTTTCGGAAAAGAGTTTTTTTAAGCACTGGATTAGTTTTGTAAAGTTTTATATAACCAGACCTACATTTTATTTGGAGTTATTGGTTCTATTAATAGCAGTTGTGGTTTGTTTAAAATCTTAAATCTTATATCTTAAATCATAAATTTTCTATGTCACGACAACAAGTTACCGGCGAAAGAAATTGGTACGTACTTCACACTTATTCAGGCTACGAAGACAGCGTTGCTTTTAACCTAAAGCAGCGTATTGAGTCTTTAAATATGCAAGACAGTATTTTTGATGTAGTTGTACCAAAAGAAAAGAAGATTAAAATTTCCGGTGGAAAAAGAATTACTGTAGAAGAGAAAATTTTCCCAGGCTATGTTTTAGTAAGTATGATAGTAACCGACGACTCTTGGTACGTAGTGCGTAACACCCCTAACGTAACCGGTTTCGTAGGCAGTGGCACTGTGCCAACCCCAATTGCGCAAGAAGAATGGGATTACTTACAAAAGCGTATGGGCGCGGACGAACCTAAGTTTAAAGTCGACTTCCAAATTGGCGAATTAGTTAGAATATTTGACGGTCCGTTTAAAGACTACGAAGGAAAAGTAGGCAACGTAGATGAACAGCACGGCAAAGTAAAAGTTATGGTAACCATTTTCGGCCGCGAAACACCCGTGGAGTTAGATTTTTTACAAGTTAAGAAAATATAATTAATTTTAAAGAAAGGCATGGTTGGTCACGGATACGTCTTGTGATCTAGGCCGCACCCTTAATTAACGCGGCTACCATGAAAATTTATGGCTAAGAAAGTTAAAGTACAACTTAAATTACAGCTTCCGGCTGGCAAGGCAACTCCTGCGCCTCCGGTTGGTACCGCCCTTGGACCCCACGGCGTAAACATTGCCCAGTTCGTTAAAGAATTTAATGACAAAACCGCAGGTGGCGATATGCTTACCCCGGTTGAGTTAACTATTTACGAAGACAGGTCTTTTACTTTTATACTTAAGACCCCTCCGGCCGCGAACTTAATTATGAAAGCTATAGGCATCCCGAAAGGCAGCGCTAACCCGCTTTCTAACAAGGTAGGTAAAATTACCAAAAAGCAAATTAAAGAAATTGCGGAAAAGAAAATGCAAGACTTAAATGCACATACTTTGGAAGCTGCGGAAAAAATTATTGCCGGCACCGCGCGCAGTATGGGTGTGGAAGTTATAGATTAATTTATCTTTTAAACAGAAAAATTAAATCTCTCTACTAAATACGAAAAAAACCAAATACTAAATCTAATAGTTTTCGTATTTCGATATTTTAGTATTTCGTAGAAAAACGAATTTTATGAGTTTAAAAAAAGCCTATCTCTATCTTGTTTCTGTTATTGCTTTGGTTATTTGGGTCATTGGGGCTATTATGCTCCTTAATATGGCTCTTAAGACTTGGGTGTTTCCTAAGGCTGATAACTACGGCTACGTGCGTCCTTCTTGTGTAGCTATGCCGGCAGAAAATACTAAAGATCCTTATTGCGATCCACAATACGCGGCTGAACAGGAAAGAATCGAAAAAGAAAACAGAGCTTCCCAAAAGCAGCGCGACGCAGCCCAGGCTTTAGCCTTTATAATAGTCGGCGTACCAGTTTGGTGGGGACACTGGAGAATGGCGAGAAGAGAGCAATAAAAGTTTCAGGTTATAAAGTTCATAAAGTTATCAAGTAAGCATTTATAATTATTTTGTGGGAGACCGGGGTGAATGTAATATTTAGGGTGTAAGATGTACTGCATAGGCAGTAAATCCTATATCATAAATCTTATATTTCATCTGGTCGTTTACCACGAAAGGAAAACATATGAAAATCGCCAAGCGCGTAAAAGCCAATATGGCTTTAGTAGAAAAGGACAAAGTTTATACAGCCGAAGAGGCAATTGAACTTGCAAAGAAAACCGCTAACACCAAGTTTGTTGGTAGCGTTGAGGTTCATGTAAAAATGAAAATAGATGCTAAAAAAACCGACCAAGCTGTTCGCGGCACGGTTAGTTTGCCAAATGGTACGGGTAAGAGCAAAAAGGTTGCAGCTTTTGTAACTGAAGGCAAAGAAAAAGAAGCCAAAGAAGCTGGAGCTGCAGTTGTTGGCGGCGAAGAGTTAATTAAGCAAATTAAAGAAACCGGCAAAATAGATTTTGAAGTTGCTATTGCCGAGCCTGCTATGATGGTAAAATTAGCCCCTTTGGCTAAAATTTTAGGGCCTAAGGGCGTTATGCCAAACCCTAAGACCGGTACGGTAGGCGAGAACATTGGTCAAATGGTAAAAGAAATTGCCGGCGGTAAAGTTAACTTTAAAAACGACGACTCTGCCAACATTCACCAAATAATTGGCAAGACTAATTTTGAAAGCAAAGCTCTTTTAGAAAATTTAAAAGTTTTTTACGCGGCTGTGGTTGCAGCTAAGCCTGCTGCAGTAAAAGGGCAATTTATTTCCGGAGTAAGTATAAACAGTACAATGGGACCGGGGATAAAGACAAAAATATAAGTGACGAGTGACAGGTAACGGGTGACAAGTAAAACACTGCCGATGTACATCGGCAGTGTTTTTTGTTATTATACTTGTAACTTGTCACTCGTAACCCGTCACCTATTTTTATGTCCGACGATTCAAATAAAAAAGTTTTAATAGTTGAAGATGACCTAGAGTACAGAAACCGCTTAAGGGACTATTTAACCGCGCAAGGTTTTGCGGTAAGCGTGGCAGACGACGGGGAGCAGGCTATAGACAGAATGCTGGTTCACAGGCCGAATTTAATTCTGCTAGATTTGCTTTTACCAAAAATTCACGGTTTTGAAGTTTTAAAAAGAATTAGGGAGTACCCGGATCCGGAAGTTGCCAAAACCCCGGTAATAATTTTAAGTAATTTGGCCAGCGAGTCAGACATAATGCAAGGAAATTCCTTAGGAGTAATTGCATATTTTGTAAAAGCGCATACTAATAGGGAAGAGATTTTAGGTAAAGTAAAAGAAGTTATTTACGGTAGTTCGGACGCAAAAACAAGTGAAGTTTGGGATTTTACCCAGTAACTCAAATACACAGATTTTAAGCAGATTACATAATAGTATAATACGAGATGGCAAAATTTTAGTGTTCGACTTTATGGAGAGCCTAAATTTTGAATTAAATTCTCAATATTGTTCTCCACAAGGTCGAACAATACTTTCGTTTCGTAATTCACAGTATAAGAAAGCCGCCGTTGATGGTTGTCGCGGGCGGCTTTTTGGGTTTAGCAGCATCTTTGTGATGCCCACAGTAGTGGGTCATCGTAGCTGTATGCCACCGGTTGGTGGCATTGCTGCTTTTCTTGGAATACTTTCCGCCACTCTTGGGCGGAAAGAAAAACTTCGATTTCGTGCCAGTCTTGTCTAAAGACAAGGCGAAGTTTCATTTCGAATTGCATTGTTTCCTCCCGCCCCCAAGAATGGGGGACTTTTTTGTATTGTCGCGGCAATCCAAACGAGTTGGACGGCCACCAAAAGACAAAAAAATATAGTTTAAGCTTCTCTAGAACTTTATTTTTAGTTTCTCCACCCCAGTAGCATGTCTCCACAAGGTCGACAACTACGGGGCACGCAAGATCGAAAACTAAAATAAAACGAAAAACCCGCACCAGTAAAGGAGCGGGTTTGTAGAATGTAAGGAAAATTACTTACACAAAAAACCTTCGCCCCACGGGGGTAAGAAGGCTAAGAAGTAAGTTTTGTGCGGCCTGTATAAATTGCATAAAAATATATTAAACTATTTGAAAAATTTTGTCAAACCAGTAGAAAATTACAATGTAATTTGTTATTTTTATATCTTTAACTAATTTATTTAATTGCAAAGCAATTGCGGATAATTAGGTTGCAATGCATCTCTTTTGAATCAAAAGCAAAAAGCATTGTCTTACATAAATGACGGCCGTCATTTATGTAAGACAATTGAATATGCTAAAAATGTGAAAATGAAGTTTCGGGAAAAGTAAAACAGATACGGGGTTTCTTGGGAGAGGATTTTACGCCTCTCCCGCGGAGCTGTTTTTTGTTGTTTTACTCAATAGTATCCTCCTTAGTAGGTCATTGTGACCTGGTACTCTTTGAGCAAAGCTGGACCCGAAAGTTCTGCTTTGCATAAATACGCTGAATCTGACGCTCTTTGGGCTATCGGGTTCCAAACCCGAAATTTGATTGTCAGACAATCATTCTCTTGGACGAAAACGAGACGTACGAAAGTCTCTTTTCCATCCAGAATCACCTTAAGTAAATTGCGGGGTGGGTTGTTTTCCCAGTTTGTGAATCGGATGGTCATTTTGCGTCCTCCGGTCTGCTAAGTGCCAGACCGCAAAACACAAAAAAACTCCCTTTGGCTTTGGGAGCGGAATGGTTTTTTATTTTTTAAATAAAATTTATTAAACCATATTTCTTGTCCCAAGACCAAAGACGGATGACTTCTTGGTCATCTTAGTGGTCTTAGTTGTTTGGGACAAAATATAATTCATATAGGCGTTTTATGAGCAAAATTTAATTTTGTCAAACCCAGTAGAATTACATTGCAATCTTTCACAAAAAAAGCCCAAGTAATGTAAATAGCCCTTGATTAGTAATTAAGTATTTATTACCATTAAATTGCAATGTAGCTCTACTGGGCAAACAGCTAAAATTATAGTAGTATTAAACAGTGCAATTAAACAATCAACAAAATTAAAAATATGATCCTTTCTGACATAGACATAAAAAGCCTTAAAAAGCGGGCAAATTACTATAGACCCTTTATTTCCAAACAGCATTCAGCCGGCCAGTGTAGATTTACACTTAGGACCTGACTTTTTAGTCTTTTCCACAGACCAGCATACTTGCATAGACCCAAAACAGCCAATAGACGATATGATGAAACCCGTAACCATAGACGACAAGCGCCAGTTTATTTTGCATCCGGGCGAATTTGCTTTAGGTATGGTTTACGAGGTTGTTGGAGTTGCAGACAATATGGTGGGTAGACTTGAAGGTAAATCTAGCTTAGGCCGTATGGGGTTAATTATTCACGCCACAGCCGGGTACTTAGACCCAGGCAACAAGCTTAAAATGACTTTAGAGCTTTCTAATCTTTCTACTTTGCCTATAAAGCTTTACTACAAAATGCCAATTGCGCAAATGTCGTTTACTCCACTTTCTTCTTCCGCGGAAAACGCTTATGGCAAAACTAAACTAAATTCTAAATATTACGGAGCTATGAAACCTCAGGCCAGTCAGTATTACAAAAATTTTACTAAAAATAATGGGTGGATAAAGTTTAAATAAAGCAATCTATGAAATTTTTTAAATTGTTTTTTTCTACCCCTTACTTAATAACAAAAGGGCTTGCATTTTTTGGGATTATAATTATTCTGAGTGGTTTGTTGGTTTCAGCCTTTGATCCTCATTTAAATCAAATTTCGAGCCGAATTGCTTATATATTTTTTTACCCCTACATTTTTGCCATGCTCGGCGCATCAGCTTTTTATATATCGGTAGGCTCATTAATTGGAATTGATTCTTACAGTATGAAGCACAGTTTTTTAATGAGCTGCTCGGGTTCTTGGATATCTTTCTGCTTTGCAAATTTGTTGGGGGTAGTAATAATGATATTAATCATACTGGCTGTGACATTTTTTTTAGAAATAATTTATTACAAATTAATAAAACGCAATGAAAGCCAAAATAACCAGATTAGATAAAACGGTTGAACTGCCCAAGTACCACACCAGCGAGTCCGCGGCTTTTGATTTGGCGGCAAATGTTGACGCGGTTATAAAGCCGGGAGAAATAGGCAAAATTAAAACCGGACTTGTTATAGAAGCGCCCCAAGGGCACTTTTTACTTATTGCGGCTCGCAGTAGTCTTGGTTTAAAAAAAGGTTTAAAACTAGTTAACGGCATTGGCGTGGTTGACCGCGACTATGCCGGGCCCGAAGACGAAATTAATATATTGGTTCATAACTTTACAACCGAAGCCGTAGAAATAAAAAAAGGTGACAGACTGGCGCAAGGCATGTTTGTACAGGTGGATCAGATTGAATGGGAAGAAACAGATGTTATTAGGGAAGAGAGCAGGGGAGGGTATGGAAGTACTGGCGGTTACGCGGCAGCGTAGCACGCCAAGTTGAAAGTTTATCAAGTTCATAAAGTTATAAAGTAAGACAATGAAAACCATAATCGGGCTTGTTGGAGAAAAATTAGCAGGCAAAGACACGGTTGCAAACTATTTGGTTAAAACCAAAGGCGCTTTTCATATTCGCTTTACTCATATTTTAGACGAAATTTTAACCGCGCTAGATTTGCCACTATCCCGAAGAAATGAAATTGATCTTGGCCTTAATTTGCGTAAAGTATTCGGCGACGGTGTTTTAGGCAAGGCAGTGGTTAAACGCGCACTGGCTGCTAAAGAAGATTTTATAGTTATAAACGGCATTCGAATGGATGAAATGAGAAACGTAAAAGATATTGGCGCAATAGTTATTTATGTTACCGCTCCCATGAACTTACGTTTTGAACGTTATAAACAACGCCACGAAAAAGCAGACGACGGCATTATGAGTTTTGAGCAATTTAAGGACCAGGAAAAAGAGCTAACAGAAATTGGAATTCCGGAATTAGGCAGGCAGGCGGATTTTAAAATAGAAAATACGGGAACACCGGAAGATCTTTTTAATAAAGTTGATGAAATTATCAGTCCACTAATTCACGAATAATCACTAATATCACTAGCTGTCAATTAGCGTAATTTTTTATTTAAAGTTTGGTGATATTTGTGAAAATTAGTGTATTCGTGGACAAGCAATATTATGGCATTATTAAAATTTGGAAAAACTAAAAAAGAAGAACCACAGCGCGGGAGGTTTATTGTAATAGACGGAACAGACGGCAGCGGCAAAGCCACGCAGACTAAAATGCTGCTGGAAACTTTAAAAATGGAAAATTATCCGGTGGAAATGGTAGATTTTCCGCAGTATGGAACTAAGTCAGCTGGCATTATCGAGGAATACCTAAATGGCAAGTACGGGCAAGTGAGTCCTCAGGCCGCAAGTATTTTTTACGCCATAGACAGGTTTGATGCTAGTTATAAAATTAGGCAGTGGCTTTTGGAAGGTAAAATTGTAATTTCCAACCGTTATGTAACGGCTAATGCCGGACATCAGGGTGGAAAAATAAAAGACCATTTTGAGCGAATGAAATTTTTTAAGTGGCTTAATAATTTAGAGTATGAAGTTTTTAATATTCCCAGGCCGGATTTAAATATTATTCTTCACGTGCCCGCGGAAATGGCGCAAAAGCTGGTAGACAAAAAATCTAGTGATGAACGAAAATATGTAGAAGGCAAAAAAAGAGATTTGCATGAGGCAGATTTAGACCATTTAAAAAACGCGGAAAACGTATACTTAGAAATTGCCAAGCTGTTCCCCAATACTAAACTTGTAGAGTGTGTAGAGGCCGGTAAGCTACTGGAACCGAATACAGTTCATAACAAAGTTTGGCAACTAGTAAGACGAATAGGCTTAAAAGATTACAAAACTAAAAGCGAATAAATTTATGCAAGTATATTTAGACTTACTAAAAAAAATAAAAGACGAAGGTGTGGAAAAGCATGACCGCACGGGAACCGGTACTAAGTCTATTTTCGGCTACCAAATGAGGTTTGATTTGGCCAAAGGTTTTCCGCTGCTTACCACAAAAAAAGTGCATTTAAAGTCCGTAATTTACGAACTACTTTGGTTTTTAAAAGGCGACACTAACGTAAAGTGGCTTAACGAGAGAGGTGTAACTATTTGGGACGAGTGGGCAGATGAAAACGGGGATTTAGGTCCGGTTTACGGAAAGCAGTGGCGTGCGTGGCGTGGATATAATGGAGAGACTTATGATCAAATAAGTTATGTTGTGGATCAGATTAAGAATAATCCCGACAATCGCCGTATGATAGTTAGCGGCTGGAATGTGGCAGATTTACAGAGCCTTATTTCTGGTAAAAAAACCGCGCCGCCGCCTTGTCATAGCTTGTTTCAATTTTATGTAGCTAACAACAAGCTTTCTTGTCAGCTATACCAGCGTAGCGCCGACACTTTTTTGGGCGTGCCATTTAACATAGCTTCCTACTCTTTACTAACCATGATGATTGCGCAGGTAACCGGCAGAGAGCTTGGTGAATTTGTACATACTTTAGGCGATGCTCATATTTACAACAATCATATGGAGCAGGTGAATTTGCAATTGTCTCGGCAGCCAAAAGCACTCCCCACAATGAAAATTAATCCGGAAGTTAAAAGCATATTTGACTTTAAGTACGAAGATTTTACTTTGGAAAACTATAACCCGGATCCGGGCATAAAAGCGCCGATAGCTATTTAGTAAGTAGTTAGTAGTAGGTGGTAAGTAGCAAGCAAAGTTAAGAATATTGAAGTATTAACAAATTAATTAACATGATATCAATTATTGCAGCGGTGGCAGAGAATAATGTGGTGGGGGTTAACAACAAGCTGCCTTGGGATTTGCCCGAGGATTTAAAACATTTTCAAGTTACTACTAAAGGCAAGCCTGTGCTTATGGGCGACAGGACTTTTGACTCCATAGTTTCTATTTTGGGTAAGCCTTTGCCGGGCAGAAAAAATATTGTGGTAACGTTAAACAAAGAATTTAAAGTTCCCGAAGGCGTGGAGCTGAGTTTTGATTTGTTCGCAGCTTTAGAAAAACATAAAAACGAAGATTTGTTTGTAATTGGCGGACCGACTATTTGGAAACTTAGTTTGCCTAAAGTAGACAGGCTCTATATTACCCACGTACATACTAAACCAGAAGGCGACGCTTTTTTCCCGGAAGTAAATTGGAGTGAGTGGAAAAAAGTTTCCTCTGACGTACGTGAGAATTTAGAATTTGCGGTTTACGATAGACTCTGATTTGGGCAAAATAAAATCCCCAATTTCGGGGTTAAACGTAAAATTGTGGCCGCAGGCTTAAAGCTGCCTTTGGCCCGGATGGTTTTACTTTGTGATTCTTACAAACCATCCAAAAGCCGCTGCTAGTCCTAGAGGGATAATCCCCAGTAAGCCGGCTCCTAAGTGAGACGCTGCTTTGCGGCTTTCGCCAAAAATAGCATTGTCGTCTACGTGCCAGGCGGTTGGAACGAGCCAGCCGTACCAGCACAAAACAAACAACATCCCGCATCCCAGAATCGAAAACTTTTTCATAGTCCCTCTTTTAGATTGTGATTTACCTACAGTAGTCCGTAGGCAGCAATAGGCAATTAGCAAATAAAAAAACGGCCTATTGCCGCATACCAAACTTATTTTGTAACTTAATTTTCTTAAATTTTGGCACTTGTGTCAAGCTTATAAGCCTTGACAAAATGCCAAAAATGTGCATATAAATGAACGAATTAATTAAACGTTTAGAAACTCTCAAAGAAGAAATTCTAAATTTAAAATCCCATTTAAATTTGCCCCAAAAAGAGCAAAAGGTTTTGGAATTGGCCGATGAAATGCAAAAGTCTGATTTTTGGAATGACAACCAGCACGCGCAAAAAGTTTCTCAAGATTATGACCAGTTAAAAGGGTTTGTGGATTTTTGGACAAAGCTTCAAAAAGATACCGAAGACAATTTGCAGTTGGTAAAAAATAATTCTGATGAATCAGAGGAAACTTTAAGTTATTTAAAATCGGAAGTTGATAGCTTGGAAAATTTGTACAAAAAAAATCGAATTTTGGCGCTTTTAAACAAAAAATACGACGACCATAACGCCATATTTAGCATACATAGCGGCGCAGGCGGTTTAGACGCCCAGGATTGGGCGGAAATGCTACTTAGGATGTTCCTTAGGTACGCGGACAAAAAAGGCTTTAAAACGGAAATTTTGGAGCTTAATAAGGGTCAGGAGGGGGGAGTTAAGTCAGCTGTGGTGTCTGTTTATGGCCCTTTTGCCTATGGCTATTTTAAAAGCGAAGCCGGGGTACATAGGCTTGTTAGACTTAGTCCATTTAATCCTGCTCATACTCGCGAAACCAGTTTTGCTCTTTTAGAATTACTTCCGGAGTTAGAAGAGCAGGAAGAATTTACGGTTGACCCTAAAGATTTAAAAATAGAAGCCAATACCGCAAGCGGCCATGGCGGACAAAGTGTTAATACCACTTATTCCGCTATTCGAATAACCCATATTCCAACCGGACTTAAGGTTTCTATTCAAAATGAACGTTCACAACATCAAAATAGAGAACTTGCAATGAAGATACTCATGGCAAAGTTAAAAGCTTTAGAAGAAGAAAACCTTCAAAAGCAAAAACAGGAAATTCGGGGCGAGTTTAAAAGCGCGGAATGGGGGAACCAGATCCGCTCTTACGTAATTCACCCTTACAAACTAGTTAAAGACCACCGTACTGGCTTTGAAAGTACCAATCCAGATGACATTTTAGAAGGCGAGCTTGATGAATTAGTTGAAAAATATTTAGAAAAAATGACTGCAGATACGAAGATATAAAAACAGATTATACAGATGTGTAAAAATAAGCTCTCTCTATTTTTTTTAAATAGAATTTGATATACTTAATTTATTGAACTTGCGTAAAGAAATAAATAAATTTCGAAAAAGTATCTGTGGTATCTGTGCGCTGAAAAGATCTCTGATCTATGATTAAATTCCAAAACGTAACTAAACACTATAAAAGTTCCAAAGCGCTAGATGGGATAGATTTAGATGTGCATCATGGGGAGTTTATTTCGTTAGTGGGCAGAAGCGGAGCCGGGAAGTCCACGCTTTTAAAAATGATAATAGGCGAAGAGGAAATAGACGGGGGTCGAATTTTAATAGACGACATAGATATATCACAGGTTCGTAAAAGTGACTTACCGTATTTACGCCGCAAAATAGGTGTGGTGTTTCAAGATATGAAGCTTTTGCCAAGAAGAACTGCTTTTGAAAATATAGCATTTGCAATGGAAGTTTGCGGCCACCGTTATGAAAATATTGTAAAAGAAGTAACAAAAATTTTTTTGTTTGAGCTATATGCCAATGTTCATTATTAAAAAATTC
>CAZAED010000007.1:0-40701 GCA_964484145.1 uncultured Candidatus Saccharibacteria bacterium
AGTTCTTTCAACCTCGCCGCCAAAGTCCGCGTGGCCGGGAGTGTCTACTATGTTTATTTTGGTGTCCCCATACATCATAGAAGCGTTTTTGGCTTTAATGGTAATGCCGCGTTCGCGTTCTAAGTCCATACTGTCCATAACTAAGTCAGCCTGTTCGTCTTTAACAGTGTGGGTGGCTTTAAGCATGGCGTCTACCAAAGTGGTTTTACCGTGGTCAACGTGAGCTATAATGGCTATGTTTCTTAGGTTATCTCTTGTCATATATGGAACTGTGAATGTTAATTGCAACCTGCTAATAATACCAAAAATTTCATAAAAAGTCAATAATTTGATATAATAAAAATACATCAAAAAAAATTCGCTCGAAAGAAATTTATTTTGTTGATTATTTAGGACTGGCCAAAAACAAACCAAGTAGGCTTTGAAAATTTTATGAAAAATTCAATTTCTAACGGGACAAGCAAGCAACTTATAGGGTTTTTTCTACTTTTGGGGATACTCTCCGTAGTTGTTTTAATGATGCTTTTTCCACTCTGGCAGCTTTTGGCTTTAGCCGGGATTTTTGCCGTTTTATTCCATCCGCTTTATGCAAAAATTAACAGGGGAATGCAAAGCCCAAATTTTGCGGGAATTTTAACTATTTTTATTATTGTGCTAGTGGCAATTTTGCCTTTATGGTTTGTGGGACAACTTTTGTTTAATGAAATTGTAGACGTATATAACAAGTTTCGCCTTGGCGAGTTAGTATTTAACCAGGCTGACTTTGTGGGGCATTTGCCTAAGCAGCTGCAAAATATTGTTCAAAGTTTAAATAACGACATTAACGCTATAGTTTCGCGCTTTACCGGCAGCGCGTTTAATTTAGTTTCCGGACTACTTTCTAACTTAGCCAGTTTCTTTTTGTCTTTGTTTTTGTTAATTTTTATTTTATTTTTCTTTTTGCGCGATGGTGAAAAAATAAAAGAACTAGTTAAAGAACTTTCGCCGCTTTCCGACACCTACGATTCCGTCTTAATTACTAAGTTAGAAACAGCTATTGGCGGAGTGCTGAAGGGTTCCTTTTTAATAGCTTTAATTCAAGGTGTTATAGCAACCTTAGGCTTTTTAATTTTTGGGGTGCCGCAACCAATTTTATGGGGCTCATTTACTGTGCTTGCTGCTTTAGTTCCAACTGTGGGAACTTCTATTTCGTTAATTCCGGCAATTTTGTTTTTATTTTTAACCGGCCACACCGGAGCGGGTATAGGTATGGCTATTTGGGGAATTTTTGCCGTGGGTACTATAGACAATTTTGTGGGCCCGAGGCTAGTTGGGTCTAAAATAAATTTGCACCCGCTACTAGTTTTACTTTCCGTTTTAGGCGGGATTCAAATATTTGGTTTCCTGGGCTTTTTGTTTGGACCAATTATTATGTCGGTTTTTGTGGCTCTTTTAGATATTTATAGAAAAGACCTAAAGCAAGAAATTAACAGGTAATTTTTTTTAAAGGAGGGCTTCTGTTTGGAGCCCTTTTTTGTTTTTTGTGGTATTATTAAATTACTTATAGCCGAAGATTTATTAATCAATACTAAATTATTTTTTTACCCAATGCAGAATAGCATTTTACACAATTTGCCTCAGGAACTGCCGCCAACTATATTAACTATTTTTGGCGCAACGGGGGACTTGTCCGCCGACTACTTAGTTCCTGCTCTTTTGCATATGGACAAACATAAGCTTTTGCCCAAAAGTTTTAAGCTTGTTTGCGTGGGCAGAAGGGAATTAAGCAGCAAAACTTTTTTGGATTTTATAGTAAAAAAGTCGGGTGTAGTAAAAAAACTTTCGCCAACTGCAAAAAAGAGTTTTTTAAAGCACTTAATTTATTTTCAGGGCGACTTTGAAAAACCGGAAAGCTTTAAGCCGCTTTCAGAAATTTTAAAAGATCAAGACAACCCCAAGCATAAATGCTATAACCGCTTGTTCTACTTTGCCACCAAGCCCCAGCAGTTTGCGGACTTAGCGCATATTTTACAGTCACAAGGACTACTTATGGCTTGTGCTATGCACCAAAGGCAGTCGCGCGTATTGGTGGAAAAACCTTTTGGTTTTAATTTAAAATCTGCCCAGGCTTTAAACCATTTGCTGCTTAAATATTTTAAGGAACAGCAAATTTATAGAATTGACCATTATGCCGGCAAAGAAACCGTGCAAAACTTAATGGTGGTTAGGTTTGCCAACAGCTTGTTTGAACCTTTGTGGAATAACCGTTTTATAGACCATGTGGAAATAAGTGTTTTAGAAAAAAACGGCGTGGGCGGTAGAGCGCAGTTTTACGACCAAACCGGAGCTATAAAAGATATGCTGCAAAATCATATTTTGCAAATGCTGGCTTTAATTGCTATGGACGAGCCGTACAATATGACCGCGGACTTAATTCGCGATGCAAAGTTACAAGTTCTAAAAGCCCTTGAGCCATTTTCAGAAAGTAAAATTCCAGCCCGGGTGGTTAAGGGGCAGTATAAAGGTTATGCCAAAGACGTAAAAAATGAAAGCAATACGGAAACATATTTTGCCATAAAAACTTACGTAAATTTGCCCAGGTGGGCGGGCGTGCCGTTTTATTTAAGAACAGGCAAAAAGCTTTCTAAAAAGCTTACACAAATTTCTATACATTTCCGTGAACCTATTCGCTGTTTGTTTGAAGGTTGCGCGGAAAATGTTTTAACTTTTACCATTCAACCCAACGAGTCTGTGCATTTGCAAATAAACAACAAAATTCCGGGTTTTGGCGTAAAGCTGCATCAGGGCGATTTAGAGTTTGGTTACAAACAGGCCTTTAAAGGCGAAATTCCTTCGGCTTATGAGCGCTTACTTTTAGACTTTATGGAAGGCGACCAACGGCTATTTATCCGTTCGGACGAAATTGAAGCTGCTTGGAAATTTGTAGACAGCATTTGTGAAAGTCCGGAATATAAAAAGTTGCCGCTTAATATTTATAAACCTGGCAGCAACGGGCCAAAAGAAGCGGAAAAGTTTATAGAGAAAGACGCGAAAACTTGGAGGACCAAGTAAATATAAGATATAGGATGTAAGATATAAGATATGAAGAACAAAAACACATCTTGGGGCAAAGTTGCTAAGTGGTATGAGAAGACGGTTTCGGACGACAGTAGTTATCAGAACACCATAATAAAACCTAATCTACTTAGGTTGTTAAACATCCAGAAAAATGAAAGTGTTTTAGACATTGCCTGTGGCAGTGGGTTTTTTGCGAGGGAATTTTCTAAGTTAGGAGCTAAGGTTATGGGTGTTGATATTGGATCCGAGTTAATAGCTATAGCCAAGCAGCAAGATCCTAAGGGTGAATACATAGTCGGCGATGCTCAAAATATTGTGGGTTTGAAAAACGAGCAGTTCGATGCTATAACAATTGTTCTTGCTATTCAAAACATAAAAAATTCTCAAGCAGTAGTTTCGGAAATATCGCGCTTGCTTAAACCCTTGGGCCGGTGTCTAATAGTTCTAAACCACCCAGCCTTTAGAGTGCCAAAGCAGTCGGAGTGGGGGTATGACGAAAAAAAGAATGTGCAATATCGTAGAATTGATAAATATTTGTCGGAAGTTGCCACTGCAATAGATATGACTCCGGGAACATCGGCAAAAAAATTAACCTACAGCTTTCACCGCCCGCTTCAAGTTTACTTTAAAATGTTTGCAAAACATGGTCTCGTAGTTAGTCACTTGGAAGAGTGGGTTTCTAATAAAAGTAGTGACAAAGGCGCAAGGCAGAAAGCAGAAGACATTGCCCGAAAAGAGTTTCCGTTGTTTATGTGCTTGGAGTTAATGAAATTTGAATAAAATAATTTGCGTATAAAATAAATATTCCAACATTCTGCAGAATGTTGGAATATTTTAATTAACGGTATCTTTTTGGAGCTCTGTGGTTGCCGAATTTGTTAGGGCGGGAAGGTTTTTGTATAAAGTAGCCTTTGCCGGTTTCGCCGCGTTCGCCGCTTTGGGTGAAGTCGTCGTGTCCGTGGACTTGAGGTTTTTGATGTTTATCGTAAGCCTTAAATGGTGGACGAGGAGAGCGGTTAAAGTTTCCTCTGCCTTGTGGTCTTTGGAAATTGTCTTCTCTTATAGGAGCATCAAATGCTCTAGAAGGAGGTAGGTCAGGGAGTGCCGCTAGAGGAAGTTGTTTTTTTATAAGGCGTTCAATAGTGCGAACGTCAAACTTTTGGTCAGGCGTTGCAAAAGAAATAGCATGGCCTTTATGACCGGCTCTGCCGGTACGGCCTATTCTATGAACATAGTCTTCGGCATTTTCCGGTAAATCAAAGTTAAGCACAAGTTCAATACCGGTTACGTCTATACCGCGGGCAGCAATGTCAGTTGCAACCAAAACGCGGTATTTGCCCAGTTTAAAACCTTGCAAAGCCTCTAAACGCTGGTTTAAAGATCTGTTGCTGTGTATTTCCGCGGCATTGTGACCCATTTTACGTACAACAACAGCAATTTTCTTAGCCCCAAATTTAGTGCGGCTAAAAACCAAAACGCTGCCTTTGTATTCTTTTAAAATATTTTCAAGTAAAGCTAACTTATTTTGCTTTTGCACCACATAAAGTTCTTGGGTAACATTTTCTGTAGCAGTACCTGCGGGAGCAACTTCCACTCTAACGGGGAGCTGCATATAGGTTTTGGCTATATCTACTATCTCGTGCGGCATAGTAGCTGAAAATAGCATTGTTTGTCTTACTTTTGGTACAGTAGCAAGAATTTTTTTAATTTGCGGAGCAAAGCCCATATCTAACATTCTGTCGGCTTCGTCAAGAACCAAAATTTTAACCGCATCAAGCCGTATAGTTTTTTGTTCTAAGTGGTCAATTAACCTTCCGGGGGTGGCAATTATTACATGAGGGTTATTGCGTAGCATCCTAACTTGTTTGCCTATATTTTCGCCGCCAATTAAAATAGCGGTTTTAAGGCCAATAAGTCTACCAATTCTGTTTAAGGACTCATCTACCTGAACTGCTAGTTCACGGGTAGGTAAAAGAATTAAGCCTTTACCTTTACTTTGGGCTAAGAGCTGAATCATGGGTATGCCAAAAGCCAGGGTTTTGCCTGTGCCGGTTTGCGCAATGCCCATAATGTCTTTGCCTTCAAGGGCAGTTGGAATGGACTGCGCCTGAATGGGAGTGGGGACGGTAAATTTAAGCTTGTCTAAAATTTCCAAAAGTTTTGGAGCAATATTTAGTCCGTCAAAGCTGGTTGGGAGTTGTGGTGTCATAAGTTTTTACCGATGATAATTCAACTAATCGGTGAGAGTTTGTTAAGTCATTATAAAACCCCAAAAATGGGGTCGTGGATTTAAGCCACTAATTTCTATAATTATAGCACAACTGTATATTTTTGTCAAATAGAAATTTATAAGGTATAGTATTAATATGAATTCCCAACATAGAGACGATATAAAAATAGGGGCGGAAGTGGAAGTGGTTTTAAAAGAAGACCAGCGTACAGGAAAACTTACGCGCGGGTTTGTGGAAGAAATTCTAACTAACTCCGGCTTTCATCCGCATGGCATAAAGGTTAGGCTTGCAGATGGGCAAGTCGGAAGAGTGCAAAATATTTTATGACTTTTAAAGAAGCGGTTATTTTGTGTGTAAAAAAAATTCCAAAAGGAAAAGTCGCGAGTTACGGGCAAATTGCGGCTATGGCAGGGCACCCAAGGGCGGCGAGGCAGGTGGGGCAGATATTAAAGATATTAGATATTAGCTTGCCCTTCGTAGCTTCAGCGAAGAAGGGATATTCAAATATTCCTTGGTGGCGGGTAATTAACAATCAGGGAATAATTTCTATAAAGGGCAATTGGACGGCGACAAAAGAGTTGCAACGTGATTTGTTGAAACGTGATGGAATTAAAATAGAAAAAGATTTTAAAATAAATATTGAAAAATACAGATGGAAAAAATAACAAAAGAGAGTGGCTTTAGTTTGGTGGAACTTTTGGTGGTAATTGCCATAATTGGCTTATTGTCATCTGTTGTAATTATTGCCACGGCTAATACCAGAAAAAAAGCCAGAGACGTAAAAAGAAAAACTGACCTTGCTCAAATGGGCAGGTTTTTGTATTCTTCCAGTTGTTATGTACCAAACAGTGGGGCAGGCGACTACGACCTAAGTGATTTAGTTCCTGAGCTTACGGCAAAATACCCACAGCTTTCGCAGTTTAGTTCTATGCTACCAAAGGACCCAAAGACCGGTACGGAAACACAAACTAATTATCGCTACGCCTACACCGCTGACGGACATTGTGCGGTTTATACGAATTTTGAAAACCAGGACGAACCGGTAAATTTAAATGTAACAGTAGTAACTCCATCTGCGGGGCAAGGAGTTTATAAAGCTTTGGAAGATGGTGTAAATGGCAGTAGTATTTACTATCAAATAGGCAAATGAACAACCAAGCCATAACATACAAATTAAGGCGCAGTAAAAGAGCTAGGCTTATGAGGATTTCGGTTTCTTGCGATGCGGGAGTTGTGGTAACCGTGCCCTTTGGTATGGAAGAAAGCCGGTTTGAAAAGTTTATAAGAGCAAAAGCAAATTGGATTTTACGAAAAGTAAAGTATGTTAGTCGTTTTAAAAATTTGCCAAGAATAAAAACATCGGCCGTAGAATATCGGCAATTTAAAGTACAGGCTCTTAATCTTGCCACGGAAAAAGTTAAATATTGGAACCAGTTTTATAATTTTAGTTACAATAGGGTAAGTGTAAAAAACCAAAAAACCCGCTGGGGGAGTTGCAGCAGGAAAGGGAATTTGAATTTTAACTACAAAATAGTTCATTTACCACAAGATCAACTAGACTACTTAATAGTCCACGAGCTATGCCACTTAAAAGAAATGAATCACGGCCGTGGGTTTTGGGAATTGGTAGGACAAACTATTCCGAACTATAAAAAATTAAGGAAAGAATTAAAAAATATAATAATAAAATGACAGAAACAAAAAAACACAAAATTATTTTAATTGTTACAGTAGTTGTCTTTATCTGGTCTGGTATAAACCCAAAAGACCAGTTTACTTGGCTACTCGAAGTTGCTCCGGCAATAGTGGGTTTTGGGTTTATTTGGTATTTTTATAAGCGTTTTAAATTTACAACTTTGGTTTACAGCCTTATTGCCACTCAGGCAATAATTTTAATGGTAGGCGGGCATTATACTTATGCCGAAGTGCCTTTGTTTAACTGGTTAAAAGATTTGGGGCTTTTTGCTCGGAACAACTACGACAAAGTCGGACACTTTGCTCAAGGGTTTGTGCCGGTAATGGTTGCTAGAGAAATATTGCTAAGAAATAATGTAGTAAAAAAAGGCGCGTGGCTTTCGTTTTTGTTAGTGTGTATTGCGGGCGCTATTAGCGCGGCATACGAAATAGGCGAGTGGTGGACTTCGCTTATGTCCGGTGAAGCGGGTGACGCGTTTTTAGGTACACAAGGCTATATTTGGGACACACAGTCAGATATGCTACTTGCTTTTATAGGCGCCATAGCCGCAGTTATTTTGCTTACTAAAATTCATAACAAAGCTTTGGAGAAATTAAATAAATAAATTTTATGAATACACAAATAGCAGTATTTGGAAATGGCTCCCCGCACCAGTTACAGTAAACTGTAACGGTACGGGGCAAGGCTTTTTCCAAAAACACCCAAATAATTAATCAATAAATATTTATGGATAATCAGCAATCTTCTAATTTGCAAAGCGCCGTGTTTGGTAACGGGTGTTTTTGGTGCACGGAAGCAATATTTCAAAAATTAATTGGCGTTATTAGCGTAGCACCGGGTTATGCAGGCGGGAGTAAACCGAACCCTACTTATGAAGAAGTTTGTAACGGTACAACGGGGCATGCGGAAGTAATTAAAATTGAGTACGACCCAGCACAAATAGAATACAAGGTCTTGCTTGAAGTATTTTTTTCAACGCACGACCCAACTACTTTAAATAGACAGGGGAATGACGTGGGGGAACAATATAGGAGTGTAATATTTTATGCAAATGAAGAGCAAAAAAAAGCAGCTGAGGAATTTATTGCTCAGCTTACAAAAGACGCTGTGTATTCTGTGTCAATAGTCACCCAAATAAAACCGCTAGACAAATTTTACGAAGCAGAAGACTACCATCATAACTACTTTGAACAAAACAAAGACAAACCCTACTGCCAGTTAATAATTAACCCAAAACTGCAAAAATTTAAACAGCATTATAGTAAGTTAATGAAAGAATAAAAAATAAAATCCGCCCCTAGCCGAAACTGGGGGCGGGTGAGAAAGTAAAGGGTATTACTACCCTTGATTCTCTGAGTGATGGACCGGTTGTTCGGAAGGAAGGCCGAGTTGCTGGGCTCGTTTTTCTTCCTGCTGCTCCAACCAGTTTTGATCTTCCGCAGGGACATACTTATTCCACATTGTGTCCCGGAGCATTGGTTTCCTCCTGCTTGTTATTTGGCCCCCAATGGGGACCGTCCACCCGCCGCCCTCGGCGGCCTAATCCCTGTTCAACTTTCTCTTTGTGAAAGGGGTCTTGCGTGGCCTGAGGGCCCGCACCAAGCTCTTTTTTGATTGTAGGCATCCCGAAAAGTTTAACATAAAATGAGAGTATTGTCAATATTAATTTTAAAATATGCCAAATAATTTAGATATTTTAGGTTTATTTTTGTTGCTGGCTGGGTTTATAGTTGGTCTTGGAGCGGTTACGGTTATAGATATTCACGGTTTTTTGGGGAGGACTTCTAACTACTGGAGTGAGGCAACTACGCGCACGCACAAAGTTACCAAGCCGCTTATTTGGCTTGGTATGTTTTTAGCAATTTTAGGTGGACTAATTTTTTTCCGTGCTAACTATTCGGGTACGCCTACCATTTTGGGATTTGTAGCGCTTGTGCTCATTTTAAACGGGTGTTTCTTAAGCTTTTCTGTTAGTCCATATTTGTTAGAAAAAGAAAAGCAAGGCAAAGCAGGGGAACTTTTGCCTAAAAGTTGGCAAACAAAAATTGCCATAAGCCTAGTAGTGTCCGACTTAGGCTGGTGGGGAAGCTTGTTTTTGTTAGTTATATATTTGCTTAATGGACGTGGTATAATTTAGACATCTAAAAATTTATTTAAATTCAATGCAAATAGCGGTTTTTGGGTTAGGTAAGATGGGTATGCAAATAGCCAAAAGACTGTGCAATAGCGGTTTTACGGTTTTGGCATGGAATAGGAGCGAGGGACCGAGACAGGAGTTTGAAAAGTTTACGCACGGCAAAAAAAAGTCATGTCTGGTTTTTTCTAGTATTGACGATTTAACAGCAAGTATGAAAGATAGTCCGAGAATTTTTTGGTTAATGCTTCCTTCCGAAACTGTGGAAGATTTTTTATTTAGTAAAGAACTTTTAGGCGGAGTTTTAAAAAAGGGCGACATTGTTATAGACGGGGGAAATAGCCATTATAAAAAAAGTATAGAGCGCGCCGGAAAACTAAAAGAAATAGGCGTGCATTTTTTTGACGTAGGCGTAAGCGGCGGAGTGTGGGGGTACGAAAATGGTTTTGCTCTTATGGCAGGGGGACAAAAAGAAAATTATAAACATATCGAACCTATACTTAAAGCATTATCATCCGGCGAAAATTATGGACTTGTAGGTCCAAGTGGAGCCGGGCATTTTGTAAAAATGGTTCACAACGGCATAGAGTACGGTATGATGGAAGCTATTGGTGAAGGTTACGGGATTATGAAGGAAAGTAAAATGGATTTAGACTTACTGCAAGTTACTCAAATATATCAGCAGGGTACGGTAGTTAGGTCTTGGCTAATAGATTTAGTCAGAAACATTTTTGAGAAGGAAGATATAGAAAATACCAAGGGCGAGATTGCTATGCTAGGGGAAGGGGAATGGACAGTTGAAGCCGCTAAAGAGTTGGGCGTAGACGCTAGAGTAATTGAAGATTCGGTAAATGTGCGAAAAGAAAGCAAAGACCCTAAAAATCAAAATAAGTTTTCCAACAAAATTGTGGCCTTGCTGCGGAAGCAGTTTGGAGGACACAAAGTAAATTGACCAAGATTGACCAAAATTGATCATGATTGACAAAATTGGTTATTCAGAGCAAGAAAGAAAGATTTTTAACAAACTGAATTCGCCTAAGAAGGTTCAGGATTTTTTGGATAAGCTAACCATCAACTTTGAAAAAAAAGAGGAGACGGTTTATTCACCAAGGATGGTTATAAAACATAAAAAAGCGCATTGTATGGAAGGGGCTATGTTTGCGGCCGCGGCACTTGAATACCATGGACATAAACCTTATGTAATGGATTTAAGGTCTATAGATGGCGACTACGACCACGTGGTAGCGGTGTTTAAGCAGTTTGGGAGCTATGGGGCAATAAGTAAAACCAACCATGCGGTTTTAAGGTATAGGGAACCAATTTATAGATCGGTTAGGGAATTAGCAATGTCATATTTCCATGAATATTTTGACGACAATGGAAAAAAGACTTTGAGGGAGTATAGTGAGCTTTTTGATTTAAGATGGTTTGACCCTACTTCGTCCGCTAGGGGCGGACTACGAAGGGCAAGTTGGAGAACAGCGGAAAAAAATTTGTTTGAAATTCCAGAAAAATTGGACGAAATAAAACATTATAAAATATTATCACCAGCACAAATAAAAAACCTTAGGAAGGCGGACGAAATAGAAATAAAAGCCGGGAAGTTGGTGGAATTTAAAAGCACCACTTAAGTGGTGCTTTTTTGGTTTAGAATTTTTTTATAATATTCTACATATTCCGGAACTATTTTTTTACTGCAGAATTTTTCGCAAGCGGCAAGTTCTGCGGCTTCTCCCATTTGTTTTCTTAAATCGTTATTGGCTATAAGCAGTTTTAAATTTTTTACAAAGCCTTTTATGTCGCCGACCTTGCAAAGCAGGCCGGTTTTGTTGTGCTCAATTACCTCGGGCGTACCGCCACTGTTGGTGGCTAAAACAGGACTGCCATAACTCATAGCTTCTAAAGCGCCCATACCAAAGCTTTCGGTTTCGGAAGTAAAAATTCCAATGTCGGCCGCGTTTAAATAGTTTTCTATGTCCTTAACTTTTTCTTTAACTATTATTTTATTTTGTATTCCGAGTTTTTTAACAAGTGGTTTGTAGGGAGAAAAATCCGCACCTGACAAAATAAGTAGTTTAAATTTTGGCTCGTTTTTGATCTGCGCGACAATTTTTAGAAGATCAGGAATTCTTTTTACCGGGCGAAGGTTAGAAAGATGGATGCCTAGAATATCGGTATCTTTAATCTTTAATCCTTTGCGCATTGCGGCGCGCGACTTAGTGGGCGAGTGGGGAGAATAGAAGTTATATATAACTTCTATAGGTTTGTCGGTTTTTAAAACTTTTATTGTTTCTTCTTTTAAACTTTGCGAAACCGCTGTCACACCATGGCTGCGCTCAATAGAATATTTTATGGCTTCAAAAAGGCTAGGGTCTTTAGCTAAAAGAGTTATATCTGTACCGTGCAAGGTGGTAATTATTTTAGGCAAAGGAATATTATTAGTGCGCATAATTCGCCTGGCAAGTAAGGCCGCGGCCGCGTGGGGGAATGCATAATGAACATGTAAAATATCTAACTCAAATTTTTTTTGAACTTTTTCAATTTCCACTGCCAAAGGCAAGGTATAGTCCGGGTATTTAAATAAGCTGTATTCGTTTATATGGACTTTGTGAAAGTGGATGTTTTTGTGTTTGCCCATTAGCCTAAAAGGCGGTTCATAGGAAATAAAATGAACTTCGTGGCCAAGCTTAGAAAGTTCAAGGCCTAAATTTGTGGCAACAATGCCGCTGCCGCCAACGGAGGGGTAGCAGACAATTCCGACTTTAAGGAATGACATGATTTAAAAGATTTAAATGATTGACAAGAATGACAAGGAAAGTGATCTAATAGTTTCGGGAAGATAATGACAAATCTGAAATATGGTCAACGCGGATTGGGTCATTGGTCCAAAGGCCAATGGCGTATTTAACGCCAATGCTACTGCCCCAAGCAGCGGCTTTGGTGGTGACTAAGTTTACATACGACTTAGTCTGCATTTGGCTTTTATGCGCCTGCATAGCGTGTATCCAAGTTTCGTAATTTTCTGAAACGTCAATAATTATATCCGGCTTTTCGCCCCATTCGGCGCGAGAAGGGTAAAAATATAAAGCTCCAACTTTATGGACATCTAAAGTTTTTAACTCACCTAAACCACCATAGCGAGCAAGGCGGCAAGCAGCGTGGGCAATTTGCGCCACAATATAGTGGTCAGGATGCTGGTTAATTTGTAGTTCCGGAGCAAATACCATGTCCGGTTTAAATTCCCGAATTATTTTGGCAATTTGAATTCTGTTTTCTGCCGTGTTTTCTATATGGCAGTCGCCGCCCATATTTAAAAATTCAACATCTGTAACGCCAGAAATTTTTGCAGCGTCTATAGCTTCTTGTTTTCTGCTTTCGGGCGTGCCGTTACTTCCGGCTTCACCTAAAGAGCAAATTACAAATTTAATTTCCGAACCGTTTTGAGTTTCTTTGGTAACTAGCCCGCCTAAGCCGAATTCAATGTCGTCTGGGTGAGCACCAATGCAAAGTAATTTCATAAAATATAAGATTTAAGATGTAAGATTTAGGGTAGCCAAGCAAGTTCTTGGTCTTCTATTTGATCACGTTTTATAAAGTTAACTTCCGGGAAGTCTTCCTTTTTTAAATAATCATATTCCGAGTTGCCGGTTATGTAGTGGGTTGCTTTTATTACACTGTTCATCCATTTAAAGCGTTGGTCGCGGCCAGGGGTAATTTGCGATTTTTTTATTTCATCGGCCACTTCAAATTCTGTGGTTTTGCCGCCACCGTGGTGGAGTGAGGCGGAGGAGGTGTTAGGTTTTAGGTGTTGGGTGTTAGGAATTATTCGGGCACGAACAATTTCGTTTTTGTAGGGGATGTCTGCATAAAATTCCCCACTAAGATTGTCGGCCGTTTCTCTAAAAGCTTTGTCAGATGACCTTACAACTTCTATGCCGTCTAACAGCCCCAATTTTTTGTACATTTCAAGACAAAAGTCTGCGGCAGTGCTCGCGTCTATTAATTTAAATAATTCTATCAGATCGGAGTTTGCAAATCTAGGAAGTTGTTTTAGAGTTTCTTCTTTCCACCCAGTAGGGATGCGTTTTAGGTAAAGAGGGGAGAAGTTCTTTTGAACTTTGTTTTCTTGGGTAAAATTAAGGCGAACTTCTGCGTTTGTATTTCTATCGCGCAAAACCGTTATGGTCTCGCGATAGTCAGCATCGCTGTCGTGGTAAAACAAAACAATTTTTCCACCAATTTCTTTTTGTAAATTCCGCGCGCTTTGGAGTTTAGCGTAAAAAAACCGCTTTGGGAAAAAGCCGTTGGGTTGTTGGCCTAGGGCAATAATAGGAGGATTCATATAAGCATTTTAACATACTAGCATATTAACATCAAACAAACTTGTGTTCATTTGACAAATACCCCAGGGGGGTATACTATAGAAATATCAAATTTCTAATATCTAATCTAAAGTTGAGTAAACATATGCAGGAACAATATAAGAAAAAGTTAATTAATCATTTAAACCGTATAGAGGGCCAGGTTAGGGGGCTTAAGAAAATGGTTGAGGAAAATAAGTACTGCGTAGACGTATTAACTCAGAGTTTGGCTGTGGAAAACTCCCTGGAGAGTTTTAACGCAGGACTTTTAGAAAACCATTTAACCGAACATGTGGCGCACCAATTTATGCACGGCCAGAGCAAAAAAGCAGTTAAGGAGCTGCTTAAGGTTTATAAGTTGGCAAATAAATAGGGGGAGAGATGTAAGATGTAAGATGTAAGATGTAAGATGTAAGATGTAAGGGGAAGTTACGCAAAAAAATAAAATATATAATTAACATTAGTAAATTTATGTCAAAATATTTATCTGGCTCACTTATTTTATGCGGTTTTGTGCTCGGATTAGGCTTTGGGTATTATTTCAGTCCAAATTATTTACAAAATCTGCAGGCAATGCAAAGTATGCCGTCTTTAGGCAGGGCAGATAGGTTTGTGGATTTACGTTATTTAAATGCTATGGCAAGCCACCACAAGGGAGCTATTTTATTAGCTGAGCAAGTAAAAAATTCCAGCATGCGTCAGGAAATAGTTGCTTTGGCCGAAGATATTTTAGCCGGCGAGCCAAAATTAATTGTAAAATTAGAAAATTATAAAAAAGATTTTTACAACGACTCAAGTAAAACTAAAGATCCTATAGTGGTTAATTTAGGAACTTATGATGAAAATCTAGACCTAAGATTTTTAAATGCGCTTATTGCTCACCATGAAGATGGTATAAATATGGCCAATGAAATAATGCAAAAATCCAGTAAAAATGAAATATTAACGGATGCAAGTGCAGTTAAGGCATTCTTAACTGGAAGCTTAAGTGTGCTTAAAGAAATGAGACAAAGGTTAAATTAAAATAGTTGTAATATTAATTTTATTTTATGTCTTTACAAAATAAACAATTCAATATTAAAGGAATGCATTGCGCGAGTTGTGGGGCGATTATTAAACGTACCTTACAGAAGCAGGAGGGCGTAGAGGCGTGCGAAGTTAACTATGCCACAGAAACAGCAAAAATTAGTTTTGACGAAAGTAAAATTTCGCCCGAAACTATGTCTAAAAAAATAGAACCCTTAGGGTACAGTTTTAGAATGCCAAATGAGCACAAAGGACATGTTATGCCGGACGGCTCTGTTATGACAGGTATGGACCATAGCGAACATTTGGGACTTAATCAGACCAAAGAGGAAAAACTTCAGGAACTTAACGAGCAAAAACAAAAAGTACAGTTTGTGCTGCCCTTAGCCATTTTAGTTTTTGCTTTAATGCTTTGGGAAATAGCCGGGAGTTTTTTTACAGTCTTGCCCAAGTTTTTTTTGCCAATGGACTTGTATAATACTATTTTGTTAGTTTTAGCCACGCCGGTTTTGTTTTGGGCGGGTAAACAATTTTTAGTAGGCGTGTGGAGGTTTTTAAAACACGGCGCTGCCAATATGGACACACTTGTAGGCTTAGGAATTTTGATAGCTTTTGTTTATAGCGCGATTGTGGTTTTATTTCCGTCGGTTAAAACAAAATTAAATTTGCCGGATTTGGTATTTTTTGACGTGACTATTGTAGTTATTGGGTTTATTGTTTTGGGAAAATATTTGGAAATGCGCTCAAAACTTAAAACCGGAGAAGCTATTGAAAAACTTTTGAACTTGCAGGTTAAAACAGCGCTGGTTTTAGTAGACGGCAAAGAAGTAGAAAAAAATATTGAAGAGGTAAAAATTGGCGACTTAATAGTAGTAAAACCTGGAGGCAAGCTGCCGGTTGACGGAGTTATTGTAGAGGGCAAAAGTTCTATAGATGAATCTATGGTTAGCGGCGAGTCTATGCCGGTAAGTAAAACTATGGGCGAAAAAGTTGTGGGGGGTACAATAAATAAGCAGGGAAGCTTTGTTTTTAGGGCGGAAAAAGTGGGGAGTGAAACTTTGCTTTCGCATATTATTAAAATGGTAGAAAGCGCGCAAGGCAGCAAAGCCCCAATAGAACAATTAGCAGACAAAATTTCCGCGGTTTTTGTGCCGGTAGTTTTGGGCATTGCTTTCTTGTCGTTATTTTTGTGGCTGGTAGTCGCGCCGTACTATATGCCATTTAACCAAGCGTTGTCCTTAGGGATTTTATGTTATGTAAGCGTATTAATAATTGCTTGTCCATGCGCATTGGGGCTTGCCACACCCACGGCTATTATAGCCGGCGTTGGCAAAGGCGCTTCTTTGGGTGTATTAATTAAAAACGCAGAAAGCTTGCAGCTTTTAGCCGGAGTAAATACTTTGGTGGTAGACAAGACCGGCACATTAACAGAAGGCAAGCCGAGTGTTACGGACTTAGTAGTTACTAGTGACGCCTTACAAGTGACTAATGCACTACAAATTGCGGCAAGTCTAGAAAAGAAATCTGAGCACCCTTTAGCAGAGGCAATTGTTAGTAAAGCCAAGGAAGACAAAATAGAAATTTTAGAAGTAAAGGAGTTTGAAAATTTAGAAGGTAGGGGGGTTAAGGGTAAAATAAACGGGGAGGTATATTTTGTCGGAAGTCCCAAGCTTTCGGAAGAATTAAACATAAAAATTCAAACAGAAAAAATTAATATTTACACAAAACAAGGAAAGACCCCTGCGCTTTTAATGTCCCAAACAGAAGTTTTAGCAATTTTAGCCATTGCGGACAAACCAAAAGACAACGCGGCTGTAAGCATAAAGAATTTACATAACTTGGGAATTAAAATTATTATGTTAAGCGGCGACAACAAACAGACGGCGGAGTATATTGCAAAAAGTTTGGGCATAGACAATGTAATTGCTGAAGTTATGCCGCAGCAGAAACTTCAAAAAATAACTGAACTGCAAAAAGAAGGCAAAGTTGTGGCAATGGCCGGGGACGGTATAAACGACGCTCCAGCACTCGCGCAGGCCAACGTAGGAATTGCTATGGGTAGCGGAACAGACGTGGCCATAGAAACTGCCGACGTAACTTTACTTAAAGGCGATATTGCCAAAATTGCGGTTTCTATAAAATTAGCCAGGGCGACTATGTCTACTATAAAGCAGAATTTATTTTGGGCGTTTGGTTATAATATTATTGGCATACCGCTTGCTGCCGGGCTGTTCTATCCGTTTTTTGGATGGCTACTAAACCCTGCATTTGCCGGACTTGCTATGGCCTTTAGTTCGGTTATGGTGGTAAGTAATTCGCTTAGATTAAAACGTAAAGCTTTGTAATAATATTTATATGGTAAAGTAATAGTATATAGTTAATATATGCAAGATACATCACTCTATACAATTTTTATAACCGGGCTTTTAACAGGCGGGCTAACTTGCCTGGCAGTGCAGGGGGGTCTGCTTGCTTCAACCATAGCGCAGAGGGACGAGGAAAAGGAGCTGCAAAAAGACAAAAGCACAAAAGGCGCGGCTATGCCGATTTTGGCGTTTTTAGTTGCTAAATTAGTAGCTTACACTTTCTTAGGTTTTTTGCTCGGCTGGTTTGGATCTTTGTTCCAATTGTCTTTTACCGCCCAGGTGGTTTTACAATTTTTTGTGGCCTTGTTTATGATAGGTACTGCCTTGGCTATTTTAAACGTGCATCCTATTTTTCGTTATTTTATAATTCAGCCGCCAAAGTTTATTACCAGAAGGGTTAAAGGCATTACTAAGTCACGTGACATTTTCGCACCCGGACTTTTAGGCGCCTTTACGGTATTTCTGCCTTGCGGCACAACCCAGTCAATGATGCTGCTTGCAGTAGCCAGCGGACAGCCCTTGCTTGGCGCTTTGATTTTGTTTATTTTCGTCCTAGGAACCAGCCCTTTATTTTTTACTTTGGGTTATTTGGCCACTCGCTTGGGAGATGCTTTGCATAAAAGGTTTCTGCGAATTGCGGCTTTGGCTATAATAGTTTTAGCTCTGTTTAATTTAAACAATGCCATTGCCCTAACGGGCAAGACAAGTTGGACTTTTGGGGGCGTAGCTAAAGGGGCTTTTTGCACAATTGCTTATTGCGAAAATCAAAATTTAGCCGATCCGGTGGTCAAATCGGCGGTAAGTGAACAAACTATTGTTATAGAGAATAGCGGCTATAGCCCGAGGGAGTTTTCGGTAAAAGCCGGAAGCGAAGTAAAAATAAATTTAGTCAATAAAGACGGTTATACTTGCGCGCAGGCATTTACCATTCCTTCTTTGCGCTTGCAAAAAGTTGTGGCACCCAATACCACGGAAACAATTACTTTTACAGCTCCCAAGCAAAAAGGAAAGTTAGCTTTTATGTGCAGTATGGGAATGTATAGAGGAGTAATTAATGTTAATTAATTTTTTTTAATTAAATATATTTATGATCAGCACTCAAATATTTAAAATATCAGGTATGCATTGCACCTCGTGCGCAATGACTATAGATATGGACTTAGAAGACTTAGACGGAGTAGAGGAGTCAACGACAAATTACGCCAAACAGGTTACAGAAGTAAAGTTTGATTCAGGGAAAATCAGCCCGGATAAAATTATTGAAACAATAAAAAAAACCGGTTATGAAGTTGTCTAAACTAAAACCCCCTAGGAAATTACAAGGGGGTTTTAGAAAAGGAATTATTTTTTTACAAGCAGGCACGCGCCGTTTATACAGAATCTTTTTCCAGTTGTCTCGCTTGGGCCGTCGTCAAACACATGTCCCAAATGCGAGCCGCATTTGGCACAGGTAACTTCGGTTCTAGACATCCCGTGTGCGCTATCTTCATTAAACTCCACCGATCCTGGTAGTGCTTGGTCAAAACTAGGCCAACCAGTACCGCTTTCAAATTTTGCATCGCCCTTAAAAAGCACGTTGCCGCAAACAGCGCAGGTAAAGTCCATATTTTTGTCATGCACTTCCAAAAGGGGGCTGGAAAATGGCCGCTCTGTTCCTTTGTTGCGCAATATTTCGTACTGCTCGGGTGTTAGGCGTTTTTTTAATTCTTCTTCGTCTACTTGGATTTTTTGGTTGTCAGTCATTATATTATTTTTTAATTTTATTTATTATACAATAAAACATTGACTTGACGAATGGCACTAAAAATGGTATGATTTTATTGTCTGACACAGCAGACAAATTTACCAAGCTCTTCACGAATCTGTGCGAGAGTTTTTTTATTACCAAGTAGTAAAACAATATGGCGGCTATGGTATAGTGGTTATTACACCGCTCTGTGGCAGCGGGAACACGGGTTCAATTCCCGTTAGCCGCCCCATACAAAAAGCCTACTCTAAAAAGTAGGCTTTTTGTATGGGGTAAGATAGTAGAAATTTACCCTTAAAGCTTCTTACAAAATTTCTTTCTCCAATTTCTTTTCTAGTTCGTCGGCGCTTATGGGTTTTAGGAGGCGGCGGAGCTCTGGGTCTTGGGTTATGTCTATGCCTTGTTTTTCGAGTAGCAAAGTAACCATTTGCATAACTTTGGTAATTTCTTTTTCTGCAATTAAATTAATTTGCAAATGGATTTCTTCCCTAAGGTCGTCTACCTTCATATTGCGGTTTTGGGAAATAAGCACAAAAATAGCTAAAATTATAGCCTCTAGAGAGACTATAGTAGTAAGCAGGCTAAAAGGGAAAGGGTCAAAGGCCGGGATGCTAGCAATGTTGTTTGTGTTTACTAAAAGCCAAAAAATAAAAAATATGGCGTTAGCCGTTAAAAAACCCATACTGCCAAAGCCTTTGGTCATAAAGTCGGCAATTTTTTCAGCCACGGTTCTCCTGGCGTCTGCCTTAGCTTTAATGGTACGAATAATTCTTTTTTTGTGTTCTTCGCTTTCACAAAATATTTGGTATAAGAAAGACAAGGGATTTTTCGGCATATTTTTTAAATTTAAATATTAAATTATTTTAATTTCAACTGTTTTTACTGTTCTTTGCGTAATTTCCTTAACAGTAAATTCTATATTTTTATATTTTACTACATCTCCCGTGTCAGGAAAACGACCGAGTTTTTCTAAAATAAAACCGGAAATAGTTGTGTGGGTGCTGTCTTCGGGTAGAGTTGCTTTAAAGTAGCGGTTAAAATCTAAAATAGAAAGTTCGCCGGCAACTAAAAAAGTATCATCACTTATTTTGTTTATGCCTTTGTTACCCTCGTCGGTTTCGTCGGCTATGTCACCAACTATTTCTTCTAGCACGTCTTCTAAAGTAACTAGCCCAACCACTTCGCCATGCTCGCTGGTCACCATTGCCATATGAAGTTTTTTTCTTTGCAGCCTTTGCAAAACCTCGTCAATTTTCATTGCGCTTGGCACAAAGTAAGGCTGGACCATAAATTCTCTAATACTAGAAGGTTCAATATTTTTTGACAGAAGCGATAGAAGTTTTTTTGTATACAAAATTCCAACTACGTGGTTAATATTTTTTTCAAACACCGGCACTCGGGAGTAGCCGGAGTCTATTGCAGAGTCTATTACTTGTCTGGCATTATTACTAATGTCTACCGCCATCATTTGGCTGCGCGGCACCATAATTTTTCCAACCGTTAAGTCGGAGGACTTAAATACATTTTCAATTATGTCGTGCTCTCTCGGGTCAATGGTTCCGGCTTTTTCGCCCTCTTCGAGTAGCGAGCGGATTTCTTCTTCGGAAATACGGGACTCGGTAAAGGTGGTGGAGTCTTTAAAAGGCTTTAAAAGAAAGTTAGAAGACAGGCTTAAAAACTTAACTGGGTAGTAGCTAATTTTAGAAAGCCAAAAAACCGGGTAAGCCGCAAACATAGAAAATTTTTCAGAATACCTAAGACCCAAAGACTTTGGCACCAGCTCACCGAGCATTAAACTAAAGTAGGCGACTGCACCGACAACGAGTACAAAGCTAATTTGATAAGCGTACTCCCTTAAAAAGTTATTTTGTAATTTTGCTAGGTAATCTCCAAATTGTACAGCCAGGCTACTGCCGGCAAAGGCTGAAGCCGCAATTGTAACGAACGATATTCCAATTTGGATTGTGGCAAAGAGCTTTTCCGGGCTATTGTGCAAGTCCTGAATAATTTTAGCTCGTTTGCTGCCGCGTTTAACCAAAGCCGCAATTCGGCTTTTGCGTACTGAAATTAGAGCAATTTCGCTACAAGCAAAAAACCCGTTTAAAAGGGTTAAAACCAAAACTATTAAAATTTCCCAAAAAACTTTATTCACCTATTAATAATAGCAAAAAAATCACCAAAGGGCGATTTGAATATGATATAATCTATATATACTTGTAAGCACAAAATGAGCAACAAAATCAAACCAGGTTTTATATTTTTTTTAGCAATAGATATTCTATTGCTGGGTTTTTTAGCTTTACAAATTTTTCACCCGGTTTTTAATTTTGGGAATTTTGATTTGCTAAATCCTAAGGGTATAATTGCCCATAAACAGGTTAGGCTGCTGGTTACCGCTTTGTTAATAATGTCTGCAATTATATTGCCGGTTTTTATTGCGCTTTTTTATATTGTTTGGAAGTATAGGGCTGGAAAAAACCGCGCAGATTATACGCCTGAAATTATTGGTAATTCAAAAAAAGAAATTCTATTATGGGTTAGCCCCATAGTAATAATTTTTATTATATCCATTCTTAACTGGAAAAGTACGCACGATTTAGACCCATATAAACCTCTTATTTCGAACAATAAACCTATTACTATTCAAGTTGTAGCACTCCGGTGGAAGTGGTTATTTATTTATCCGGAAGCAGGAATTGCCACTGTCAATTTTGTAGAGTTCCCAGAAAACACCCCAATTAAATTTGAATTAACAGCCGACGATGCGCCAATGAATTCTTTTTGGATTCCACAATTAGGCGGACAAATGTACGCCATGGCCGGTATGTCCACAAATTTGAATTTAATGGCAGACAAAGAAGGGGAATATAACGGTTCGGCCGCGGACATAAGCGGGTTTGGTTTTGCGGGTATGAGGTTTAAGGCAAAATCGGTAACGGAGGCTGATTTTAACGAATGGGTAAAAGCAGTTAAAATGTCATCGCCAGTTCTAAGCGCGTCTGCTTATAATGAACTGCTAAAACCGAGTGAAAATAATAAACCTGCTTTTTATTCATCGACGGACAAAGATTTATATAATACAATAGTGATGAAGTATATGACGACAGTAAAGTGAATTATTCTAATTAACCTAATTGTTCTAATTATTCTAAATAAATCCCAAAACCCAATTATTAAATGTCTAAGGCTTTGGACATTAGAAATTAGTTATTAGACATTATTTAGGGTACTTAGGTTAATCAGTATAATTAGAAATTTAAAAATGGATTTTCTCTTTGGAAAACTTACCCTTGCAGCTCTTCCTCACGAATGGTTTACCATTGGTGGGAGTGTTTCGCTTTTGCTTGGGGGACTTGGTGTGGCGTTTGCCTTAACTTATTTTAAAAAATGGAAATGGCTTTGGACAGAATGGCTCACTTCTACTGACCCAAAAAAAATTGGCATAATGTATATTATTGTCGCGTCTTTAATGTTAGTTAGGGGAGCTTTAGACGCTGGTATGATATGGCTGCAGCAGGCCTTGTTTCCAATGGCAGGTAGTGGTTATTTAAATGCCGACCACTTTCAGCAAATTTTTACAGCTCACGGCGCTATAATGATATTTTTTGTCACCATGGGTTTTTTGTTTGGTCTAATGAATTTTATTTTGCCGCTTCAAATTGGCGCGCGTGACGTAGCCTTCCCGCTTATTAATACTTTAAGTTTTTGGCTGTATGTTGCGGGTGCAATTTTAATTAATTTATTCTTTGTTTTAGGAGGGGAGTTTGCGGCTACGGGCTGGTTAGCTATTCCGCCACTTTCTGAATTAGCCTATAGTCCCGGAGTGGGTGTTGATTATTGGATATGGAGTTTGCAAATTTCCGGTTTAGGCACACTGCTTGGAGGCATAAACTTACTGGTAACTATTTTAAAAATGCGCGCCCCGGGCATGACTTTAATGCGTATGCCAATGTTTGTGTGGACTTCGCTTTGTAGTATGGTATTGGTCGTATCCACATTCCCAATTTTAACAATGGCGCTAATACTTTTAACTTTGGATAGAACTTTTGGCATGCATTTTTTTACTTCCGACTTTGGTGGTAACCCCATGCTGTATGTAAACTTAATTTGGTCGTGGGGGCACCCGGAAGTTTATATACTTATGATCCCGGCTTTTGGAGTGTATTCGGAAATTGTTTCCGTGTTTAGCCAAAAAAAGCTTTACGGTTATAAGACTGCCGTGACTGCGGCCATTGGGATTACTTTGCTGTCGGTTTTGGTTTGGCTGCATCATTTTTTTACAATGGGCGCTGGGGCAGATGTCAACGCTTTTTTTGGAATTATGACCGGTATTATTGCCATACCAACCGGCGTACAAGTCTTTAATTGGCTTGCGACTATGTACAAAGGAAAAATTATTTTAAATTCTGTAATGCTGTGGTTTTTAGGTTTTGTTTTTACTTTTACTTTAGGTGGCGTGGCCGGGGTATTGCTTGGTTTGCCGGGGATAGATTTCCAAATTCATAACAGTTTGTTTTTAGTCGCACACTTTCATACTATGGTTATTGGCGGGGCGCTATTTGGAATATTTGCGGCAATTACTTATTGGTGGCCAAAAGTTACTGGTTTTAAATTGAACGAACGCTTAGGGAAGTATGCGTTTTGGGCGTGGCTGATTGGTTTTGCGGTTTCATTTACGCCACTCTATATATTAGGTCTTATGGGTGCAACCAGAAGGCTTGACCATTATGACCCGAGTTTAGGCTGGCAAGGTCTATTTATAGTGGCCGGAATAGGGTTTTTAATTATTTGTCTGGGAGCGGCTTTGCAGGTTTTGCAAATAATCTACAGTGTTATCCATCGTAAAGAGAATATAGCAGGACGCGACCCTTGGAACGCCCACACCTTAGAATGGGCAACAGCCTCACCGCCGCCTTCATATAATTTTGCGGTAATACCAATGGTGACCGGAACTGATGCATGGTGGGAAATGAAAAAAAGCGAATCAGCAAATAAGCAAGTAAGCATGTCAGCAAAACAGGTTTACCAGGATATTGTGATGCCGAGGAATACGGGAATGGGTATATATATGTCAGGGTTTGCATTTTTATTCGGCTTTGCTTTTGTTTGGCATATTTGGTGGATGGCGGTTTTGGGGGTAATTGGGGCTATTGTTTGTACGGTTGTAAGGGCGCTGGACGAAGAAACAGAATATGTAATTCCGGCAGCGGAAGTGGAGAGAATGGAAGTAGAAAATTATTCTAATTACTCTAATTGACCTAAGTGCCCTAAATAATGCCAAATGTAAAATGACTAGACTGCGAATTTTAGGAATTGGGGTTTTTTTAGAAATTTGAATAATTAGGTCAATTAGGTTAATTAAAATTTATGTCAGAAGCACAGCTTGCAAATTCAAATAATCATCATATAGAGGAAACTCACAATAAGACCCTCCTCGGTTTTTGGATTTATTTAATGACAGACTTAATTATGTTTGCCGCGCTTTTTGCTTCGTATGTGGCGCTCAGAAATAATACCTACGGGGGCCCCGGCGGAGAAGAGTTGTTTAGCCTTGGTTTTGTTTTAGCGGAAACTTTAATTTTACTTACCAGCAGTTTTACTTGCGGACTTGCTATGTTGTCGGTTCATAATGGCCACAAAAAAAGAGTCATAGTATGGTTTTTAATAACAGCATTACTAGGCGTAGCTTTTGTAATAATGGAGCTAACAGAGTTTAGTCATTTAATAGCTGAAGGTGCTAGTCCGCAGACAAGCGCGTTTTTATCGGCATTCTTTTCTTTAATTGGCATGCATGGGCTGCATATTTTAATCGGCGTTATTTGGATGCTTATTTCTTTGGTAATGCTTTATAAAAAAGGGCTTACCGCGGCTATTGTTAACAAACTTACTCGCCTTAGCCTTTTTTGGCATTTTTTAGACATAGTTTGGATTTTTATTTTTACAATTGTTTATTTGTTCGGAGTTTTATAATATGCCATCATTTAAATCTTATTTAATCGGTTTTCTTATTTCTGTAGGACTGACCCTAGTTGCTTTTTATTTTGGCTACCAGCATTTAAGTTCTGAGCATATTTCTTATAGTCATGAGTCTTTGCGTACCATATTTGGAGTTTTAGCAATAGTCCAATTAATTGTTCAGCTAATTTTTTTCTTGCACTTAGGTAAAGGAGCAGACAAGGCTTGGAATTTGGCCGCATTTTTTTCTACCGGTTTTATAATTTTGCTTTTAGTTGTTGCCTCTATTTGGATAATGAACCATTTAAATTACAACATGACGCCGAGCGAAATGAATAATTACTTAATGCGCGAGGAGGGGAAGAATATGCATAACCCGAGCACGGGCAAATAAAATGTTAAAACAATACTATAAACTTGCAAAACCAGGGATAATTTACGGCAATTTGCTCGCAGCGATTGCCGGGTTTTTTTTGGTAACGCCTTGGCCGGTAGACATTAAATTGTTTGTAATTATGTTAATCGGCCTGTCACTAGTAATTGGGTCAGCCTGCGTATTTAACAATGTTTACGACAGCGAAATGGACGCAAAAATGGAGCGTACCAAAAACCGCAGCTTGCCCAGTGGAAAAATAAAACCACAGAATGCAGTAATATTTGCAACGGTTTTATTGATACTTGGAGTGTTATCCTTATCTCTTTTCACTAATCTCTATTCTCTTTTTGCAGCATTAAGCGGCTTTTTCGTGTATGTTTTTTTATATACTCCCTTAAAAAATAAAACTGTTTACGCGACACTAATTGGGGCAGTGGCCGGCGCGGCGCCGCCGGTGGTCGGATACGCAACGGTCACAAACAGTATTGACCTTGGCGCAATTATTATATTTTTTATTTTAGTCTTCTGGCAAATGCCTCATTTTTACGCAATTGGGATTCGCAGAATAGGAGACTATAAAAATGCAGGGCATCCAATTTTGCCAGTCAAAGAGGGGATACGAAAAACAAAAATCCATATGTTGCTTTATATGGTGTTGTTTATGTTGGCATCGGTTTTATTAACTTTTTATAAATTTACCGGGTATATTTATTTGGCAGTGATAGTTTTATTAAGCCTTAATTGGCTTAGGCTTGGGTTATTAGGATTTAAGGCGGCTGATGACAGGCTATGGGCAAAAAAAGTTTTTTTGTTTTCTTTGGTAATTCTTTTAGTTTGGTGTGCTATAATTCCTATAGACAGAGTAATTAATTTAAAATAATATGTTCCTTTTAACCCATATAATTATTGCTTGCGCCAGTATTCTACAGTCAACTTATTTGTTATTCCGCCCGTCGAAGCTTAAGCTTAAAATATCTTACACCTTAGTTTTTTTAACAGTGGCTTCGGGCAGTGTTTTAATGGTTTTAAACCCTAAAAATTTAACCCAAACCTGCTTTACAGGTTTGGCCTATTTGGCAGTTGTTAGCATAGAAATTTTTGCGTCAAGGCGCAGGCTTTCTGCAAGTTAACAAATTTAAAAACCCGCCTCTCTTTGGGAGGCGGGTTTTTTAGATTGATTTATAAATTATAAACCCTAAAATTACCACAAGGCATAATTGTAAAATTCTTACCGCTATTCTCATACTTTTGATTGTGGTTTTAAAATCCGCGGTTGTAATGTTGTGACTTCTTATGTCCGCGTATTTTTGGTGATATGGTTTTTTAAAAAAAGTGGTGGAAAAGTAGTTCATGGGGTAAATTATCATCATTTTCAAAACCCCATCATTTTTAAGTCGTCTGGCCGAAGAGTAAATTGGGTGAGAAAAAGTAAATTTTACTTGACCAACTTTAGAAAGCCGCCTGGCTAGGTCTATATCTTCCCCCCAAAAAACTAAATTTAAGTTATAGCCGCCAATTTTGTTAAAATATTCTCTGCTCATTACTATATTACCACCTTGAAGCAACGCGCCGACTCGAAGTATGTACTGGTTAAATAGGTGACTAAGAAAACCAAAATAGTAATATATCCAAATACCTAAATCTACAATAACTGGTAAGTCGTAGTATATAAAGGGGCCGCTAAGCGCGGCCAATTTTTTATTATTTTCAAATTCCTTTAGTACTCGGGATATCCAATTAGGAGTTAAAATTGAGTCAGAATCTATATTGGCTATAAGTTCGCCAGTGCAGGCTTTAAAACCCGCGTTTCTTGCCTTTACCAATCCTTTGTTTGGCTCGTCTATAATTTTAACGTTTTCAAATTTTTGAGCAACCTCACGAGTATTGTCGGTGCTTGCGTTGTTAACCACAATGACTTCAAAGTCAGTTTCCGGGTGCTGCTTAATTTGTTCTAGAATAGAACTTAAACAAGCCCCTAAATATTTTTCTTCGTTATATGCTGGAATTACAAAGCTTAATTTCACTTAAAGGTATTTTAAATATTAAACTTACAACATAATAATAGCAAATATCTAAGAAAAATGGTATAATAAATAAAATTTTTCAACTATGCCGGAGAAAATAAACTTTAAATTGCCAACTTTTGATAGTTCTTTCTCTTCTACTTCCGAAACGCTAGAAAGAAATGTTGTAGGAGAAAATCCTGAAAGAAACATTGAGGTTTTTAGTTCAGTTAGAAATGGGCATACAAGAGTTATAGGTGCAAAGGTAAGTTTTAAGGGAAAAAATATATTTGTTGATAGAGATCCAGCAGCAGATGAAGATCAGGTTTTAAGCTTTGTTGACATACTTGTTAACAAAGCTTTAAAGGTGGATGAAAAAAATCGAATAATAGCTGAAGACAGAACTATCGCCAGATTGGGTAGTTATTTTGAAAATAGCGCAGATTTTACCGCAGGCGCAGACTTAACAGTAACAGGGCCTTTAAATCCTAAACCTAACCCTATGGAGGACGAGGGTAGCTTAGCTAAAAATAATTGGAGGTTGCAAATGGGGGATTTTGCTGAGCAGATATTTCCAAAAGGTATTTCTGAGGATGGCTTAATAATACTAATGCCTGGATCTAGTGACGCTGAATATAAAATGTGGAGAAGCTTGTTTAAAGTAAATTTAGACAGACTGATTATGATAGAAGGAGATGAAAAAAAAGCCGCATTTTTGGCTTCAAAGTTCGGTAAATTATTGGATAAGCCTAAGGTTCTTACGAGTTATTTTGGAGGATCCGAGGATGATTTTCTGGAAAAAGCCAGACCCAAAGTAGAAGGCCGTGAGCTAGCTATTGTTTCTTTAGATACAGAATCAACCTTTGGTTTAAAATTGTATAGGGATTTACTAGGATTATTGTCTAAAATTAAAATTGGAAATGAATTAATGCTAAGTTTAAATTTAGTTGCTCGTTCACCCGAAAAGGTATGTGCCGATTTTTTGATCGAAGCGTCTAAACGTCATAAAAAAAATTATTTAAGCGAAGAAGGTAGCGCAAGACAAGCCCTTATGACTTATTTGGTTGATATTCTTTTAACTGACCTAAGCATACCCGGCTTAGAAGCTAAAAAAGTAGTAAAAGGTTCTTATAAAGGTAATAATTCGGTAACTATGGAGTATATTTTTGCGCGTATAGGAAATAAATAAAATATGAGTGAGTATGGAAAAAAACCGGGAGAAAACGATTTTAGTCAAATGCTTGAAGAATACCGACAAAAGCGTTTGACGCATTTGCTTTCGGGCGAGTTTAATTTTTTACCGGCGATAGAGACACCTAGGCCTTATCAAAAAAAAATTGTTCAAGATACTATTAGGGATATACTAAATGGAAAAAGTAGGGGTCGGTGGGATGTAGGAATGGGCGGAGGCAAAACTTTTATGGCTTTATCCCTCGCAAACCATATTGCCCAGAAAGGTGGAAGAATACTGTTTTTAACACCCGGGAATACCGAGTTAAATAACGCACTCGAAGCCCATACGAAGTATAAATTAGGTGAATCTAATTATTTAAATTTTGCTCAAGAAAGTGATTTTACTGATTTAGCGAGCCCAAGAAAGGAAGAGGTCTTTCAAAGAGTTCCATTTTACTATTCCAATGTGCAAATGATGTGTTATGGGGATAGATATAAAAAACTTTCCCCTGAGTTTTTTGATTTAGTAATTTTCGATGAGTCGCAAGGTTATTTAGGTAAGGTGTTGAGGGGGCCCTCTGATTATTTTTTGGGCGCTCAACTGCATATGTCAGCTACTCCATATACTATGGCAGAGCACGTGGGCGAACGTGTGCCTCACGTTTACGGCAAAATAACATCACAAGAATTAATAGATAAATACGGGTTTCCGAAGTGGAGAATAAAGAATTACTTTGTTGATGACAGTGTTCCGGAAGAGCGTTTAATGTTGGGTGAAGATTTAGATTTTGAAAATTCGGATTTACATAAATATTTAAATATTGGAGATCGTTTTTTATATATTGAAAACATATTGGAAGAAATAGCGACTTCAAAGGGCAGAAAAGGTGTTGCGTTTTTGCCATCGGTTAACGACGCAAGGCTTTTTGTTGATTATATTGTTGACAATAATGCTGTTTTAAAAGGGAAAGTAGGTTATGTTGCAGGCATTAGAACAAAAAAACAAAACAAAGATGTAATTGACAAACTGAAGTCAGGTGAGATTTTGGTTGTTGTTTGCAAAGATCTACTAAATCAATCTCTAGATGTTCCAGAGTTAACCGATGTTATTTTGGGTGACCCGAGCAGGTCGCTTAGAAAGGTAACTCAACGAATAGGTAGAGGAGCTCGCCCTGCCGAGAATAAAGAATATTTTTATATTCACGATTTAGTGTCAACAGTTTTTCATTCTTCTGCATATGGCGTTCCCGCCATAAGAGCGAAAGAACTGGCAAATGGAGAAAGTAAAACAAATGGCTTAAGAGAAAGTGTAGTCAAACAAAAGAATGGTAGTTCTATATCTTCTTTGGATGTTAGTCAAGTATTCTTAAAAGCTTTAGCGCAAAGAAGATTGGGGGAGGCTGGGCTTAAGCATGAAGAGCTTGATGTAACAGAAAAATTTGAGCGCGCGTTATTTATGGCTGATCCATATTGGGCAAGAATGGTTTTTGAACAGTTTGCAAACGGAGTCTTCCGGGTATCGTATGGTGAGCTATTTTTAAATTTTAACATTTATGTTAAAAATGACTCATGCTTGGTAGTAAATTATGAAGGTGAAAAATGTAATTTAACGTTAAGTGAAGCATTTGAAATAGCAAGGTTTTACGGAACTTTGAGTGACTGCGTTGGCTTTGATTATTTAAAGCAGTTATCTGATGAGGTGTGGGGAGAGGCTAAAACATCGGAAAGCAGCCCAAGAAGTTTAGGACTCAATAAAATTTTGGTCGAACCGAGGCTTGAAAATAAACCTAAAGCCGAAACAGTATTAGCTAAAGACTATATAGGAACACTGCATATGTTTATATCAAAACATGAAAAAAAAGGTTTTAAAGTAGTTAGTTGGGAAGAGAAAGAGCAGATCTCGCCAGAGTTAGATGCAAAACCAAAGGGGTCACAGCCTTTTAGATCGGTTTTGTATTTACAGGTTCCTGGGCGAGTGGTTGAAATTTATAGTCCGGTTTTATCAGTTGATAAACGTACTACAAGAGTAGCTGTTGCAAAAGCCGCAATAAAATTTTTAGTAACTTTAGGCGAGGAAATCAAAAAATATTTTGAAAAACAAGAGCATTATAAAAAACATTTAGTTGCTGCAAAACAATCTACTAAACAAGACTTTTTACCTCAAAGCGAGGTGCACGATATGGTTGCTGATGGTGAAAATGCGCAAAACGAATTATATAGAATACTATCACAATTCCAACATAAAGTTACTTGGGGGCAGCCGACTACTAGATTAACAACGGAACAAAAAATTGTGTATAGATACACTGTGCATATAAAATTTAAAAAAAACAGTATTAAAGTTGAAAATCCTGTTTATTATGCATCTGCAAAATTAGCCAAGCAAGCAACTGCTTTGGAGGCAATAGCCAAAGTCAAAGAACTTATCGGTGAACTTGGTTTTCATGACCTGTCTGTTATTAAAGATATAGAACCAATACAAAAACCACTAACTATTGAAAATTTTAATTTAAACATAAACGAGTCAGGGGGTCACCCGATGGGTTTTTTAAATATTATGAAATCAACGGGTTTAATAGGGAGGCCAACAAGAGTTAAAGATCCCAACCAGCAAGCCCCACATATTTGCTACCAAGTATTAATGTTAAACGGTCAGTCGGTTGACATAAAAAGCGACGTTTTTATTTTTGCCTCAAATGAGGAGGAATCAGAAGCAAGGTTTAAGGCTGGTAAAGATTTGTTGGAAAAGTTACTAACATATCCGGTGGTACAAATTTTTTGGGCCAGAAGGATTAAAGATGAAAAGAAAGTGTTAAGACCTAAAGTAGTTGATTCTCAATAAGTAGTTTAGAAAAATTAGTAAAGGTGCTATAATATTTTTATGTACATTATTTTACGCCTTATAATAAACGCTCTTGGGGTAATGCTGGCAGCTAACGTGGTGCCGGGTATAAGTGTTAGCGGTTTTGGTACGGCTGTTTTAGTAGCCTTGGTTTTGGCGATTCTAAATGTTCTTGTGGGCTTGCCTTTAAAAATTTTAACTTTTCCCTTAAGTATTGTGACCTTTGGTTTCTTTTTGCTGGTTATAAACACTTTATTGTTTAAAATGGCCACTTTTGTAAAAGGCTTTGATGTTGTTGGTTTTTGGCCGGCTTTTTTTGGCAGCATTATTGTTACTTTAGTTTCAACAGTAGGGAAGCACTGGCTTAGTAGAGACCACTAAATTGTTTAGTTTTTAAGGTATAAAAAAAGTTGCGTAATTTAAAAACCCAAGGCAAGCCTGGGGTTTTTATTTTTTACCTAATTCAGTTTTTAGCTTTTGTGCCGCTTGGTTAACTTCGGTTTTAAATTTTTCGTCAGCTTTTGCTACTTCCGCATTTCGGGTGTCTTTAAGTTTTTGTAGTTTAGCATCTAAGCTATTTAAATTTTTGCGTCTTAAATTAAAAGCTTCGGTGGCAATTTTAATTTGTAAATTAAAATTTGTTTTAACTGTCTCAGGGTTACTTTTGTTGGCACAAGATGTTTTGGCTTTTGTTTCTGCGGCGTTGAGTGCTTTTTTAAAATCTTCTAACGCATTTTGAATTTCTATCTGGTATGAAGAAATAGTGCCGTCCAAACCTTTTTGAAACGAGTTTACTATACTATCTATAGTAGTTTTACGGGTTTGGATTGCTAAGTCCACCAAGGTTTTAAAATTGTTTACCGCTTGTTTTTGAGTTTTAGTTTTAGCTGTTTTTTCAATTCCATCTAAACGAGTACCAAGTCTTTGGTTTGCCAATGCCCTTAAGTTGTCTAAATCCGCTTGCCTTATTTCCCGGCTATTTTTTAGTAGTAATTGTTTTTTGTCATTTTCGGTTAAGATTTCTGCTTGCTTGGTCTGGATTTTTAAATTTAAATTTTCCGATTTAGCACTAAGCGCCGAACAAAAATTTTCAGTTTTTTGCGCAGCGTAAGAAACTTTCGGTGTTAAAACTGAAATAAGTAAAAAAAGCGGAATGAAAATTTTAATAACTGTTTTCATTTATATCTCCTAGGTTGAAACCAGAATAAGTTTTTTGTATGTCGTTTATATCACTGTCGCCTTGTGAAGTAATTTGCGAGTCGCTGGTATAGTCAGAAATAATGCCGTCTACGGCTGTTTGAATGTCACTTGTTTTAACAAAGGGCGGTAGGGAAGCGGCAGTTTTTATTTTTTCAGTATTTTGAAAATCATTCTTTATAAAAATTATTAAAAATACAGCTGTGGATATTACTACAGGTAAAATAATTTTTAAATTATGCTGTAAATATTCAACTAAATTAAATTTTGGTTTGACTAAGGGAAGGTTTGTTAGGGCTACTCGTAATTTTGTCTTAAAAGCGCTGTCCGGTGTAATATTTTTTGCTAAACCGATGTTTTTAATAACAATAAGTGCTTTAGCTAATTCTGCATTATTTGGAAACATAGCCAAAACCTCGGAAACAGATTTTCCGCTTTCTAACATTGCTATTGCTTTTTCCAAATTATCTTCTGACATATATGAAAGATATTTATTGAAATTAGGAAATTGGAAATTTGTTATAAAATTCGTCTTGTATAAATTTCAAATTATTTTTAAATTTCCTTAATTTCATTACCCGTTGTCATTTTTCTTAAATTCTTAATCCCTCTGCTTTGCAGCTGCCTTAGGGCTTCTTCGCTTTTTCCAAGTATTTGGCTTATTTCCGTGTTTGTTAAATCATTAATAAATTTTAGAACAATAACTTCTTGTTGTTCTTCGGACAAGGTTTTAATGCAATTTTTAATTGCGTCAAATTCTTGTTTTTGGCTCAACTCATTTACAAAGTCGTCGTTTGTAGGGGTATATACTAGTAATTCTTCTGATTCGGTTTGAATATTTGAGCTTTTTCTAAAAAAATCTATTATGCAATTCCGGGCTATGGTAAACAGCCAGGCTAGGGGAGCGCTTCCGGTGTAGTTAAATTTAGACAGGGAGTTATAGGCTTTTAAAAAGACTGTTTGAGTTAAGTCTTCGCTAGTTTGTTTGTGCCTGGTACGGAGCAATATATAGCGGTAAACCGGCACCGCAAAAAGCTCGTAAATTTGGTCAAACGAGTCTTTGTCGCCCTCTTTGGCCTGTAAAAATAGCTTTTTTGCCTCCGAATTATCTATCATTATTATAACGCAAAAGTTAAATTTTTGTGATTCTTTTTATTCGCGACGTAGAGCGAGAGAAACTAAAAGTTTACTTTTAGTTTCCAGGGCCTAAGGAGCTAATACAGGTTCAATACCTTGCAGCTCTGCTGCGAAATGATAGTTATTCCCTTGCAGTTAATACTCCGTCAGCTCTGCTGCGGGGAACCTTTATTTGCTTCTCTAAGGGTATTTTACAATAAATTTTAAGTTTTTAACACCTTTGTCGAATGTTGTAAATAGTGGTAAAATATATTCACAATCTTTAAATTTTCTTAAGGCATTTTTTTTAGCGATTTTTAGAGCGATAGAAATAATATTCTCGTGTATTAGTTTGGGGGCTAAGAAATCAAGACAGGTTAGTAAACTTTTATGCCATATATTAGCCAGCTTTTAGATAATAAGGTTACTGATATAACTGACTTAGGCGTTGGTAGGTTAACCGACGTTCTTATAAGTTCAAAGGGCGAATCTTTTGCGCCTTTGGAGTTTTTGGAAATTACTTTAAGTCAAAAGCAAACCAAATTTGTACCTTACGAATTTGTGGAAAATTTTACTAGTTCTGAAATTTCTCTCAAGAATTCTTTTTCTAAAATAGCTTTGGACAGCCTGCCAAAGAAAAACTTTATTAGGCTTAAAAAAGACGTTTTAGACAGGCAAATTGTAGACATAGCCGGCACCAGGGTGGTTAGGGTAAACGACCTCCGTATAGGTTTTAGTGGCGGTAAAATGTGCGTGCTTGGAATAGACGCGAGTTTTAAAGGCTTTTTAAGGCGTATGGGCGTTGGGGATAATTTTTTTACCCATTTTTTAAAACCAAAATTAATAGACTGGCGGCAGGCTGTGAGTTTAGATAGTGGGCCACTTCAAATTAAGGCCGCGAGTGAAGAAATGAGTAGACTTCATCCGGCTGACTTGGCTAATATAGTAGAGGAGCTTGATATTAAGCAGGGAAGCAGTCTTTTGGCATCGCTCGATGAAAAGTCGGCGGCTAAGGTTTTAGAAGAAGTCGAACCAAATTTGCAGAATTTGTTAGTTAAATATTTGGGCACGGAAAAGGCCGGGAAGATTTTAAGCCAAATGTCCAGCGACGAAGTAGTGGACTTAATTAAAACTTTTTCCGAGCCAGAAGGCGCAAAATTACTTTCTAAACTTGGTGTAGGAAAAGCTCAGAGAGTTCAAGGACTGTTAGAGTACGGCGATAACACTGCCGGGGGACTTATGACGCCAGACTTTGTCTCAGTTAGGCCGCAGTGGACTGTGGCAGAAACAATTGCGGAAATCGCACGTGTGTCGGTAAATTTTAGGTCGTTAGGCTACGTTTATGTAACAGACATAAACGGTAAATTTTACGGCGTGGTGTCTTTACGCAGAATTTTACTAGCATCTCCAACCGAACTAATTTCTAAGCTCTCAAAATCTGTTAGTGCTGGAAGTTTGCGGCCGAATGACAAAATGCAAAAAATTATTAAGCTTATGACTCGTTATAATTTAAGCGCAGCCGCAGTCGTGGATAAGAGTAAAAAGCTTTTAGGAGTGGTTACTATAGACGATGTAATGCGTCAGCTTTTCCCGAACGCTTAGAATATTATGGTTATATCAGATTTTTTTAAACGAAATAAAGCCCGCCTACTTTTATTTTTAGCTGTTTTAGGCCCAGGGCTTATTACTGCCATGGCCGACAACGACGCCGGGGGAGTTGCTACTTATTCTGTGGCAGCCTCTACCTACGGGATGGCATCACAGTATTTTGTTATTTTAACGACCATACTTTTAGCTATTACACAGGAGACCGGAGCGAGGATTGCTATAGTTACCGGCAAGGGTCTTGGCGACTTAATACGAGAACAATACGGACCTGGAATTTCCATTGGTCTTTTTATTTTGTATTTTTTTGTAAACCAGGGCGTGGTACTGCAGAACGTAAGCGGACTTAAAGCTTCTATTCAGCTAATGGGCTTACCCTGGCAGCCTGCCCTAATTTTTATTTGCTTAGTTTTGGTTTTACTGGTTATTCTTTTAAATTACAAAAGCTTACAAAGAATTTTTTTAATTACCATACTTTTTTACGGCACTTATGTTATATCGGCCATACTAGCACACCCTAATTGGGGCGAGGCGCTTAAGGAGAGTTTAGTAGTTCCAAGCCGAGCGCTATTTAGCAATGTTGGCTACTGGTTTACTTTAATAGCAGTTTTAGGCACGACCATTACCGCGTGGGGGCAGTTTTTTGTAAACAGTTTTGTGGCGGACAAAGGGCTTAAACCTGAACAACTTAAGCAAGAGAGGATAGAGATTTATTTTAGCGCTTTTTTAACTAACTTCTTTTCCTGGATGATAGCCATTGCGGTAACTTATACGCTATTTAAAAGTGGTACTGTGGTAACTGGTGCAAAAGAAGCGGCAGAAGCCATAGGTCCTTTTGCCGGAAGCTTGGCTACCAGCTTGTTTGCCACTGGACTTTTAGCCGCGTCATTTTTGGGTCTGACCATAGTTCCTTTGGCTACGGCTTATGTTTTTACAGAATTTTTTGGCTACGAGCGCACACTTAACGCTAACTTTTTAAAAGGCAAAGTTTTTTATATATTTTTCGCCGTGCAAATTGCACTTGGAGTTTTTGTTGCGTTGTTTCCACAAATAAATTTGTTTGGTCTAACTTTGTACGCCGACTATTTAAACGGCGCAATGCTACCGGTAATTTTCTTTTTCCTCATCCGCTTTTCCGAAAGTAAAGAAGTTATGGGGGAGTATGCTTCTAAGGGGTTTACTAAGTTTTTTTTAAGAGCCTCGACTTTGGTTATTTTAATTGCTGTGGCCGCTAGTTTTGTTGGGAAGTTTATATTAAAGTTAGTATAAGATTGATTCTACGAAATACTAACTATTTACGAAAATACGAAAATGCAAATATAAGATAATATCTTGGAGTATTGGCTTATGGAACCAAAAATAAGAAAACCTGACTTATTATTTCCTGAGCTTTCATATAAAATTGTAGGCGTTCTGTTTACAGTTTATAAAGAGTTAGGTTCAGATTTGTTGGAAAAACATTATCAACGAGCTATAGGACTAGAATTTTCTAAACAAAAAATTGCTTTTAATGAACAAACACCTGTTCCTTTGTTGTATCAAGGAGAAAAGATTGGTACTTACTTGGTAGATTTTTTAATTGATAATAAGGTTATTTTAGAAATAAAAAAGAATAAAAATTTTTCAAAAAAACATATAGATCAAGTAAATAGTTATTTAAAAGCTTTTGAGCTTCAGCTTGGTATACTCGCCAACTTTACCGAAAATGGTGTAATATATAAAAGAATTGTGAATATTAAATAATGATTGGTTCGTATTTTTGTACCAAGTTCGTATTTCGTAGAGACATATTATGAATATATTACTTAAGTACCTAAAACCTTTTTGGAAAGTCGTGGCGTTCGCGTTGTTTTTAGCTGCGGTAAACCAAATTTTTTCTTTAATTGACCCATACATATTTCGTCTTATATTAGACAACTATGTTGCTAAGTTTGATACACTTACACGAACTGAGTTCTTTCAAGGCGTGGGGGTCTTGCTACTTCTTTCTATGGGCACAGCTTTGGTTTCGCGCGTTGCCAAAAATTTTCAGGATTATTTTGTAAACACTGTAACTCAAAAATTAGGCGCGAAAATGTATACAGACGGTTTAGCTCATAGCTTACAACTTCCTTACCAGGTGTTTGAAGACCAAAGAAGCGGGGAAACGCTTGAGAAACTACAAAAGGTTAGGCAAGACGTACAGGCGCTTATAACATCTTTAGTGAATGTTTTATTCTTTACACTGGTAGGTTTTGTATTTGTAATTGTTTACGCCTTTTTTGTAAGCTGGATAATAGCCGTTGTGTATTTGGCTATGGTGCCGCTCTTAGGTTTTACCGCGGTGTTTTTAAGCCGGAAAATTAAAAATGTCCAAACCAGAATTGTGGCGCAGACTACAGCTTTAGCCGGTTCTACAACTGAAAGTCTTAGAAATATAGAACTAGTAAAAAGTATGGGGCTTTCTGAAGCGGAAGTAGGTAGGCTTAATCATACTACTCAGGAAATTCTTAAGCTTGAACTGGAAAAAGTTAAGTATGTCCGTTCTTTAAGTTTTATTCAGGGTACGCTAATAAACCTGCTCCGTACCATGATGTTGTTAGTTATGATGTACTTAATTTTTACTAAGCAAGTTACCTTCGGTCAGTTCTTTTCTTTGTGGATATACTCCTTCTTTTTGTTCAATCCGCTTCAGGAAATGGGTAACACCATACAGGCTTATAGGGAAGCCCAAGCTAGTTTAGATAACTTTAAGAAAATTTTGGCTATGGAAAAAGAGCCACTTAACCCGAATGCGGAAAAAATTGGGGTTGTAAATAAAATTTCTTTTGAAGGTGTTTCGTTTAAGCACGTAACCGGCACAAGGCCGGCACTCGACAAAGTAAATTTTCGTGCGGAGAAAGGCGAGACTATAGCTTTTGTGGGGCCTTCTGGTAGTGGTAAAACAACTTTAGTTAAACTTTTAGTTGGACTTTACAGGCCAATGGAAGGCAAGCAGTTTTATAACCAAGTGGAAATAAATAGTTTAAATTTGGAAGAACTTCGTTCGCAAATTGGTTTGGTTACGCAAGACACCCAGCTTTTTGCCGGCACTATTCGTGAAAATTTAAAGTTTGTTAATCAAAATTCTACAGACGAAGAATTGTGGGCAGCGCTTAAAAAGAGCGCGGCCGATAGTTTAATGCAAAGAGCAGACAAAGGCTTAGACACAGTTATTGGCGAGGGCGGAGTAAAAGTTTCGGGCGGTGAAAAGCAGCGTCTTTCTATTGCACGTGCGCTGCTTCGCAACCCAAATATTTTAGTTTTCGACGAAGCTACATCGGCACTAGACTCTTTAACTGAAGAGCAAATAACTTCTACTATTCGTTCTTTATCGCAAAACTCAAAACAAATAACTGTGCTTATAGCACACCGTCTTTCTACTATAATGCACGCAGACAGAATTTATGTACTTGAAAAAGGTAAAGTAGCCGAACAAGGGGCTCACCAAGCTTTGCTAGACCAAAAAGGTCTTTACTACGCTATGTGGAGACAGCAGATAGGGGAGAAAGAATAAGTAATTGACCAAAATTAAATAAAATTAAATAAAATTGACCATAATTAAAGCCCGTGTAAGCGGGCTTTTCAATTTGGGTGAAATAGACTATAATAGTTGAAACTTATTTAAGGAGGGTTTGTTATGACTTGTAGTTTTTTAATAATATTTATTTGTTAAAAAACTCGAGGTCGTAACATGAATATATTTGAATTTTTTGCGATCCTTTACCGGATCGCAAAAGGGAACTGGGCTATGCCCAGAAATCCTAACCTATAACGTTCGAACAACGCCGGGCTGCACAACCCGGCGTTTCTCTTTATCTGTGTAATTTTTTTATCTGCGTATCTGTGGACTGTTATTTCCAAACCACAATCGCAGTTTTATCTCCCTCATCAACTGCGTTTAGATTATGGCTCCAAGCTCCGGCGGCGTTATACAAAACTTCGTAGGTGTAGGGGTAGTTACGGCCCTTTCTTGTGCCGGGGTCGTTTGTTATAAAACCATTACTGTCCCAGCCTTTTACAACTAACATATGGTAAGGCGGGCCTGGCTGTCGGAAGTTTGGGTTACCAAGTTTGCGACCATTAGCTGACCAAATTATTAAATGCCCGGCTTTTAACTCTTCTTTCATATGCTCTTCCGTCATATTTTTTTCTAAGGAAGTTTTTAGGCCATACATATCGCGCAAGAGCTGCGCTGTTTCTGCTGAGTCAATGTCTAAGTAGTAGCCAAAAGTTTGTTTTTCCCATTCAGTAATTTTAGAAAGCTCGCTTTCCACAAATTCTGGTTTTAAGGTAAGAGATGTATTCCCATTAAAGTATTGTTGCACCATAATAGCGCTTGTTTCCTCGCAGGCTTCGTTGTGGAGTTCGTCCCAGTTAGCGGTTGGAGCTTGGGAGGAGAAGGGGACTTTAAGAATGTAAGATTTAGGATATAAGATGTAAGATGTTGAGGTTGGGGAAGGGTTTTGGGTAGTTGTGGGAGTTAATGTATGGTTGCCTTTTGGTACTTCAATAATTACTGGTTCTGGATATTTTTGGCGAATAAGAAAAATAGCTAGTCCGGCAAGAACTAGACTAGCAGCCCAGGAAAAGTGAAAGCTTTTTGATTTAAAATGCCGCATAGATAGATTTAAAAGATTGACATGATTGACCAAGATTGACATGATTTTTTAAAAATTCTTGTCAATCATTTAATTCTTGTCATTCTTGTCAATTTAGATGATTTCTTCTTTTTTAACTAATTTAAAATTCCCGGGCGGTAAGTTGGCGGGTAATACTAGCTTGTTCATACGTATTCTTTTAAGTCCTGTAACGCTAAGACCAACAGCCGCGAACATTCTTTTTATTTGGTGTTTTTTTCCTTCGTGAATAGTGGCGTAAACTTTGCCGTGTTTTAATTTAATTTTGGCGGGTGAAGTCATGCCGCTAGGTAGGTCTATACCCTCTCTAAGTTTTTCTAGTTGGTATTCCTCGGGTTGTTCGTAAGTAGTAACCTCGTACTCTTTTTCGTGTTCGTATTTTGGGTGGGAAAGTTCTTGGGTTAATTCGCCATCATTCGTTAAAATTAAAAGACCTTCTGTGCCAAAGTCTAAACGGCCTACATTCCATACTTTGGTTTTATATTCTTCCGGCAATAAGTTAAAAACTGTTTTTCGCCCCCTTGGGTCTTTTTTACTAACCATAACGCCTTTAGGTTTGTTCATGGCAAGATATATTTTTTTCTCCGCAGGTTCTACTAATTTACCATATACTTTAACTACAGCTGTTTCCGGGTCTAATTTGTCTCCTAGCTTAACTTGTTTGCCATTTACCGTAACCTGTCCAGACTTAATAAACTCCTCGGCTTTGCGCCGGGAGGCTACACCCGCTGAACTTAAATATTTTTGGACTCTTTCTTCCATCAGCATAGTATAGCATTTTGGTTTGATTTTTACACTCCAATATGGTAAAATCTGCTTATTGTGTTTGGTCGCGTAGCTCAGCTGGATAGAGCGCAAGCTTGCGGAGCTTGAGGTCGCAGGTTCAACTCCTGCCGCGATCACCAGGAATAATTATAGATAAAGGGCTCCCAAAAATCGCAATAAGATCAGCCCGGCGATTTTTGGGAAATAGGAGCGGCTGCGGAGGGTTTGAGTTTTTTTTCAAAAAGAAAAAACGAAAGACCGCAACAAGCCGCGACGAGGTTCCGTAGCTCAATGGATAGAGCAGTTCTCTTCTAAGGCATTGATGTTGGTTCGATTCAAACCGGGACCACCAGAAAAATATCGCCTAAAGGGCGATTTTTTTTGTTTACCCAT
>CAZAED010000008.1:0-37212 GCA_964484145.1 uncultured Candidatus Saccharibacteria bacterium
ATAGCCGCGGCTTTAATACCAAAACCAAAATAACCAATAAGTAAAACATTGCCGGCTATATTAACAACCATATTAGCGCCCGTAACCAATGCGGCTTTTTTTGTTAACTGCGAAATTATAAGCGAGTTAACCGGTATATATATAAACAAAATTGCAGACGCCCAAATTAATATAGAAAGAATAGGGGCTGAAGCTTCAAACCCTTTGCCGGCAATTAAAGCCATAAGCTGCTTTGAAAGCACCGTACCACCTACCGCAATAGGTAAAGCGGCAAAAACCATTAGTCTTAAATACTTTTCAATTGTTGCTTTTACATCTAAAAACGAATTTGTTGCCATTAGGCCAGCTAAAACTGGGAACAAAACGTGAGAAACGGAGGCTGGAAAAAAATTTAAAATGTCTAAAAATTTGTAGGCTGCGGTATAAAAACCGGTTTGTTCAAAACCAAGCATTTTAGTAATAATTATTACGTCTATACGATTATAAATTGCGCTAAAACCAACCAGCAGCGCAAAGGGCCAAGCATGCTTAAAAATTTGAAGAATTGACGAAGTATTTTCCGCATACTGGGCGGTCTCAGACTCCCCTACAAGATGTTTTTTTACGAACAATTTATATAAAATTAAATCCAAAAGTCCGAACACCAGTTGAATACTGGCTAAAAATATTATGTACTGTTTAAACCAAATAGCCAAAAAAATAATGCTAATGTTGACTAAAGAATTTAAAAAATTAATTAACGCGACTTTTTTTAAGTCTTGTTTGGCTGTCATTACAGACAAGAATGGATAACACAAAGCATTCGCCACCATGCCAAGCCCCATAATTGCCACAGCTTTAAACACCAAGGGGTCATAATGTCTAAAATATGCTATTCCAATAAGTAGCGAGTAGAGTAAAATTGCGACAACAATTTCAAACTTTAAAAAATCTAGAAAATATTTTTTTATATTTTTTGGCTCCTCGCTCATTTTTTTTGTTATAAACTGCTGAACTCCAAAATCTACCACCGTGGAAAAAATAAGCACGTATGACAAAACAAACTGATACTGCCCGCTACCAAAAGGTCCTAAATATCTAAAGAGCTGGGCGTAGGCAACAAAAAGCAGCCCTAAAGCGGCCACGCGAGACAAAGTGAGCCAAAAAATGTTTTTGGAAACTAAAGACATAGTAGAAGAATTGACATAATTGATCAAAATTTAAATAATTGACATAAATAAAATGCATTCTAATTATGCCAATTTTGCTCAATTATGATCAATTGTGTCAATAACTATTATTTTATCATAAAAAGCCCCCGTACACACGGAGGCTTTTGTTTTATTGTCAACTTTAATTACTTAACCAACGTCTCCCCTTTTGCATACGCATCTACTTCGGCCTGCGGCTGTACTGAAATTTGTTTTTGTTTAATTTTTCTGTTCTTAAAGGCTTTTTCCGAAAGTGGCCTTAACTGTGATTTTGAAACCAAATATATTGTTGGATTCTGGTCGCCCTTAATTATAGTACCGTCTTTTGGAGCCAGTGGTACCCCATCTGCCCAACCAGCGGCTTCTGCGCTGCTAAAAACATAGTCCGGGGTAATTTTTCTTTGGGCTTTAACAAACGAAGTGACTGGGTGTTTTGTCCCTTCTTTAAAGTAAAAAAGTTCCCCGGCCTTATTACCAACCGCAAACCAAGTTTTGTCTTTAGGTACTACGAATGCGCCTTCTGCTAAACCAGCTACTTCGTCCGGACTCAAACTTACCACATTTTTATAGCTAAAACCGCGGTTTTTAAATAATTCGGCTGTAATTGGGTGCTTAAGTCCTTGCTCAATATAATAAACCGCGCTGTCATTGGTTGCTTTAACTAAGGTGGTGTCGAGCGGCGCCACAAAACCCTTTTTTTCGTAAGAAGCAACTTCAATATCCGCGACTTTAACTAGATTTTTTGCCGCGACTTTCCTTTGCTTAAAAGTGAAGGCGGAATAAAGTTTAAGAAGGCCTTGATCAACTAAATAAATGGCTGAACCAGCTTCGCCTTTTATAACCGTCCCGTCAAGCGGCGGCAAAACATTAGCGCTTTCAAACAAAGCAAACTCGTCGGTGTTAATAGATAAAAATATATTTGGATTTAAGCTGCGCTGCTTTAGCACAAATTCCGAAGCCGGCCGGGCTTTGTTATTTAAAAACACGTAAGGCTGCGGGTTGTCTCCTACTTTAACAATAGTGTTGTCAGCCGGACCGAAAACCTTGTCCTGTGGATAGCTGTCAAATTCCGCCTGGGTCGCAGTTATTCTATTGCTTATACTTAAATTTCTGGCTTTTGCCACAAATTCCGGTAAAAGCATTCGACTACCATTTTGTATAATATAAGTTTTTGAATCTCCACTCAAACCCAAGACCGTGCCGTTTGGGAACCTAAACCAATCTTGAAAAAATTTCCAAAAATTATAATTACCATTAAAAACATGTGGGGTATAACGGTACAAAGCCGCGGTAGCCTTGTTTGCCAAAGTCACTAATGTAGAAGGAGGAGCATTGTAAAGCCCACCAGTGGTATTGTCTATAGTTATAGTTTGACCAACTTTAGCTGTACTGCCCCCAATTATCGGACCTCTGCCTCCGTCTGTAGAATAAGACTTCATTAAAGATTTGCTAGCGCCAATATAACGGTTATTGGCCGAATCATAATTACCGAATAGTTGAAAGTAAAACCCGGGAAATAAATTTCCACACCCAGAAGCGTCAGGGCACGCAAAACCCATAGCATTGTCCAATGCTCTCTGGACTTGAGCGGGTGTAGAATTTTTGCGCCCGGTTATTAAACTTTGCTCCTTTTCTAAAGTAACTAACAAAACCTGCGGATTTATGCCGCTTTGTCTAGAAGCGTCCCAAATAAGTTCAGCCGCAGTTCTAAGCCTGCCTAAAGAGGGACTCGGGTCTTCTAAGCCTTGTTTTAAAATATCGACACTAGGTTCTTTGAGTTTAATTAAAAAATCAGGGCTCGTATTTGCAAGAATAGAACCTTTCGATTCCAAAAAGCTCTGTATGCCTTGCGGCCCGCTAAATGTTTGGCTGTCCGAAAAAACAGCATCGTCTATTAATTTATTGGGGTTAAATGCCGGGTTTATTTGAGCAATGGCACTAATCGGAAAAATAATTGATAATAAAAAAGTGGCGATTTGTATTTTTCGTTTGTGTTTTATCATAAACTGCAAATTTCTAATTATTCTAAGTTCCCTAAATAATGCCTAATAACTAATTTCTAAGATCCAAAGCTTTTGACATTTCGACTCTTGGGCATTGGGATTTATTTAGAAATTAGGTCAATTAGGTTAATTAGGAATTTACCTAAGGTATACCTCTCCTATATTATAACTCATAAAATCTTTTTGTGTGACGGTAATAGTGGGGAAAATCCACAAACCACGATTTTTATAGAATTCAAGGTTTATTTTATGCAAAGCTCCCGAAATAACCCAATAAAGCTGTGCTGAATTTGGGGTCTTAACTAAAGTTCCTTCCATTGGTGCTAAAAATTTTCCGGTAACCCAGGAATTAGATTCTGTTACATCTGCGATTTTTACTTCGGAAAAATTATATTTTCTTTGCTTAAAAATTTGGCCTGTTATTGGTAATTTTAAACCGTCTTTTATTTGATAGACCGTCGGATCGTTTAAAGTTTTAATTAAAGTTCCTTCAAGCGGGGTTGCGTAAGGACCATTCGGCAATTTCTCCAATTGCTGTTGAAAAATTATTTTTATACTGGAATTTATAAAACGCTGATTATAGACCAAGGGAGAAATAAGTCTTTTTTGGCCTCCGGAAATCCAATATACGTTGGTTTGGCCTTCAACTCTAACTACATCTCCGTCTGAAACCGAGGGTTCGGCAAAATCTGCTGCTATACCCGATTGCGCGTCTATTAGTCCTGCCCCTAACTTTCCTTCACAAGAAACACCTCCGCATTGAGCCATATTCATATTATTTATACTTTTTGCGGTTGAAATAATTCGATCGCGAATTTGTTGATTAGTGGCTTTTGGATACATACTCTTAATTAAAGCCGCTTCCCCAGAAACGAAAGCCGCGGCCAAACTTGTACCAGAAACATACACATATCCGCTTTCAGTATTTCTTTTAGTTACCGGATCAATGTTAATTGCGCCTAAAATTCTGCGCCCGGGGGCGGCAACATCAATACAATTTTTTCCAAAGTTAGCAAACTCGGGTTTTACCAAATGCTCATCAACCGCGGTAACCCCAATAACCATATTTTTATTGTTGTCATTACAAACCGGAAAAACTGGCTTTTGGTCTAAGTCTTTTGCTCCATCTTGAGTATCATTTCCCGCAGAAGCTATTATTAAAGAGCCGCTATTAAAAGCATAAACTATAGCGTTAGATAAATCTACATCGTGCTCAAAACCTCGGCCGCCTAAAGACAAATTAATAATATTGGCCTTATGATCGGCAGCCCACAAAATAGCTTTGGCAACTGCTTTACTATCTCCTCGCCCTTCGCTGTCTAATGCCTTTAAAGGCATTAGAGTAACTTTCCAGTTCGTTCCGCTTATACCTTTGTTATTGTTTGCAGATGCGCCAATAATACTTGCCACAAGCGTCCCGTGACCATTGTCGTCAGAATTACTATTTATGTCTAAATCTTTGTTGTTAATAAAATCATAACCAGGCGCATAGCTTCCCCCTAACATATCTTCGTGATTTTCGTCTATGCCTGTGTCTATTATTGCGACAACTGTAGTAGTTGATCCAACTGTTTTTTCCCACGCCTGAGGAAAATTTGCGGCCGCAAGACCCCATTGCCTGTCAACGTTCAAAACGTCTAAACTAAAACCCGGGTCTTCGGCTCTTAATTGAGAAGTAGTTACTTCATAAGCTCGAACATTACTTGCAATAGTTACCCAAAAGACAAAAACAGCCAGCAAGCTGGCATGTGCAATAATTGATAATTGATAATAGTTAATTGATAACAGCTTTTTCATCGTTATCTGGATTCTCTAAAAGTTATAAATTATTAATTATCTATTATCTATCAATTAATTCCCATATTTTCCTGTCCACAAATTAAGCCTGGTTTGTAAAAGCTCAAAAAGCATTTTAACTTGGCCGGAAAATTTTACCTTGCTTTGGCCGTCGTTTACCCAGGTAATGGGAGATTCTTGAATTTTAAAACCTAATTTTCTGGCAATGGCTAAAATTTCTACGTCAAATGCCCAACGAAAAATTCTCTGTTTTGGAAAAATAGCTTCTGTGGCTTTTGCCGAAAAAGCTTTAAAACCGCATTGGGAGTCGGTTACTCCGACTGGAACTAAAATATGAACTATTAAACGAAATACACCTCCTAAAAAGTCCCGGTAAAGACCTTGGTGCACGGCAATGTTGGAACCTTTAATTCTACGGGAGCCAATAACAATATCAAATCCTTTTTCAAAATACGGTAAAAATTTAGCAACCTCTTCGACTTTAGTCGAATTATCAGCATCCATAAATAAACGCACATCCCCGGTGGCTGCAAGCATACCGTCTCTTACCACACCACCTTTACCCTGATTATGTTTGTTATCTATAAGTCTTAAGTTTTTAATTTTAGAAGCCATACTACTTACCAGGCTTGAGGTATTGTCGCGACTACCATCGTTAACCACCAAAATTTCGTAAGCGTATGTTTGTTTAATTAAAAAATTATGGACTGATGTTAAAGTTGCGCCAATGCGCTCGGCTTCATTATATGCTGGAATAACTACGGAAAGTTTTTTCACGTTTAATTTTGTAAATTTTTATGTATATATTATAGCATAAAATAGACATTGGGCTATAAGATATTAATCGATATTGGTAATTTCGTAATATCTCAATATCTATCGGCCTGCCTCTACCTTCTGCTTATATGCTCCTTTTAAAATGGTTTCAAGATCACTCTTTTTTGGACTAAATCCCCATAAACGTAAAATTTTACCGCCGTTGGCAACAACTTCAGCCGGATCCCCTTGGCGTCTTTCGCGCATTTCCATAGGAATAATTTTCCCCAAAACTTCTGAGGCTGTAGAAATAATTTCTATTACGCTCCGGCCTTTACCTGTACCAATGTTAAAAACCTGAAAGTCGTCGTCAGAAAAATGTCCTAGCGCCAAAATATGCGCCTCTGCAATATCTTCCACACTTACATAGTCCCTAACCCCACTTCCGTCAAATGTAGGAAAATCGCTTCCATATACTTCCACAAAAGGTTTTTTGCCCACCGCCACCTCTGTTACATTGTCTATTAAATGGGAATGATGTGTAGGTAATACGTCGCCCGCTTCCCTACAGCCACTTGCATTAAAGTACCTAAATACTATGGCTTTAAAATTTTTATACTGGCAAAAATATTTAATGTTTTTTTCAGCCAAAAGTTTAGAAAAACCATATGGGTTAGCCGGTTTTACCGGCGCAGTTTCAACCAAAAGGTTTTCAGACTGTCCATAAACAGCCGCTGTGGAAGAAAAAATAATTTTTCTAACCCCCGCTTCATCCATAACCTTTAAAAGATTAGCGGTATTGGCGGTATTATTTTCAAAATATTTTATGGGCTCTTTAAAAGATTCCGCAACTTCAATGCTGGCTGCAAAATGCATAACTGCGCTTATTTTTTCCTGAGCGAAAACATCTCTCAAAAAATTAGTGTCTACTAAATCGCCTTCATAAAATTTTGCGCGTGGGTCTAAATTTTCTTTCTTACCGGTAGAAAGATTGTCAACTATAACAACATCATACCCACTGTTAATTAACTCACTAACAACATGCGCGCCAATATACCCAGCTCCCCCTGTAACTAAAATTTTTTCCTGTTCTTTTATCGTGGTTTCAGGTTCGCTTATTGGCTTACTAGCTGATTCGCTTATTAGCTGATTATACTTTTCCACCATTAAAACCACAACTTCCGGTTTTCCCTCCAAATTTAAAATCATTCCCCCACCGCGGTTTTTAGTTTCATCTATTAAGTCCTGTAAATAATGATTATCCATAAAAAACTAATTAACTCTGATTAATTACTGAATATCACGGATCGATCTTACTTAATTCTGTACTCATCCCTACTCTATCCGCGCTCATCTGTTTGTGCAAAAAAACAAAACAAACAGCCCGCTTTGGCTGTTTTTATTTTTGTATTATCTTAATAATAGCAAGTTTAAAAATATATGCAAATACAAAAGGCGGACGCTTTTTGCGCCCGCCTTTAAAAATTTTATTTTAGTTATTTAATATAAGCTTGCTTAACAATTCGCGCTTTTTAAAGCCTAACATACCTAAGGTCAGTAACATAGCAAAGCTAATACCTACGGTGTCTGCACCGGTCTTAGGAGCAACAAAGGCGCCTAAAACTTGAGGGTTATTTATATGAATAGTAACGGTATTGCCGTAAACGTTAGTCATTGTGTAGCGTAGGTTTGAAGCAAGGCTGTATTTAACTCTTACTTTAAAGCTCTTAGAAACACTTCCGCCGGCAGGAACTGTAATTCCTGGGAAGTTTATAACATTGCCGCTAAGGCTTCCGCCGCCATTGTCTACCATGTCTGCGTAAGGCAAAACTTGGGAAAGGTCGTCAGTAATTACAAAACTGTTTGCTGCAGCGTTTCCGCTGTTAGTGACTGTCAAAGTGTAAGTTATATAATCTTCTCGACTAGCATTTACTGAGGTGGCATCTAACTGCTGACCGGCATAAGTAGCCTTTGTTTCGTTAATGGCTTTCTTAGAGTAAGAAAGATTAACTGTGCTGCCTTGCACCGTACCGCAGTTATAAGTACAACCGGTAGTGGCTGTTACAAACACCCAAGCATCGTCCTGAACCTGACTTACAGAATCGCCACGTACCATAGCTATATTTTGAATGCTTTGGTTAGAATTATAGTTATAGCTGTAATTACTATTTACTCTGGCTTGGAAAGTTATAGTCTTACTGTCATTTGCAAGCAAAGTACCTAAGTTCATAGAGCCGCTTAACTGGCCGCTTATGTAGCTAAGACCGGAAGGCAAGTTGTCAGTTAACTGAACATTGCTAACAGGTTGATTCCCTATATTTCGGACAATAATTTGGAATTCAACTGTGTCGTTGTTATTTGCGCTTACTGAGTCCTGGAAATTTTGGTAGCCGCTTGAGGTAATATTTCTTACCATTTTTTGAATGGAAAGCTGTCTGTAGTCGTTTTGACTAACGGTATTTCCACCTTGAATATAGTAAACGGTATTGCAAGAATTATTTACACAATTTTGGTTACTTTGAGTAACTGTATTATTGTTACCGTTTATATTGCTGTTGTTGTTTTGGTTGGAACTGTTAGTAGAATTATTGTTTGTGCTGGTGTTAGTATTCGTATTGGTATTACAGGAAGCATCGCTATTATTACAATTGCCGGTTTGAACCGGAGTTGGTGTAGGAGTCGGTGGGTTAACTAAAACCTGACAGTTTGCTACCTGACCGTCGTTAGAGGTTAAGCGCACAAGTTTTGTCGCTCCGGAAAAAGCAGAAGTATAAGATGTACTAAAGCTGCTACCTGCGCCGCTTTGGTTAGTGGAGTCTAAAGCCTGCCAAGAGTAAGGGGCAGTGCCGCCTATGGCATTAAAATGAGCCATAGCACCAATATTAACAGTTTGGTAATTTGGACTACAGGTTAAAGTTTGAGGCTGTACAGGTAAAACATTTACATGACAAACCGCGGACTTACCACCAGAACTTACAGTTACATTTTTGTCGCCGGAATTTGAATAAGCGGTATTAAAGCTAGAACTATTTGTAGTTCCGCCGTTAGTAGAGCCGGGTGCGGACCAGTTAAAGTTACCATTGCCGCCGGTGGCTGCAAAATAAACAGTTTGGTTAATGTTCGCCGTTTGATTTACCGGAGTACACACAACATCCGGCACAACAGTATCTATAATTTGAGTAGAACAGTTGGCTGTCTGGTTGCCGCTTTGAACGGTTACTGTTTTACTACCAGCAGAAGAATATACAGTGCTAAAGTTTTGGCCGTTACCTAAAGAAGGGTTGCCACCGTTTGTCCAAGAGTAACTGCCATTTCCGCCGGTAGCGGTAAAAGAAGCTGTGCTTCCTACGTTAACCGGAGAATTTATTGCGGAACAAGACAAAGTAGGAACTTGCGGTTCTCTTACGGTCACTATCGGACAGTTGGCAATTTGCCCGTCACTTATTACAGTAACATTTTTAGAGCCAGAAGTACTGTACTGGGTGCTAAAAGCGGCATTGGAAGATGCGCCTCGGGTTGCCGGGTTACCAGTAGAAGCGTTAAAGGCATATACGCCGTTTCCCCCACTTGCTCTAAAGCTTACAATTTGATTTATATCAACTAAGCTAGAACCCGAGGTAATTTCACAAGTCACCTGAGAAACAGGAGGCTGGGTAACATTAACCACAGGGCAATTTACAGTTTGATTGCCGCTTGTAACAGTTACAAACTTATTTCCCGCATTTAAAAATATTGTATTAAAGTTCGACCCAGAACCGTTAGAAGGATTACCACCGTTTGTCCAAGAGTAACTACCATTGCCTCCGGTTGCTGAAAAACTCGCGGTTTGGTTTGTATAAACATTCGGAGTTAAAGTCTGACAAGACAAATTCGGAGTCGGTTCATTAACCGTGTAAGAACCGGCCGGATTTAAAGCGCTGCAACTGTTATCTGCGCTAGCATTATTAGACATTCGGCAAGACACATTATATGTGCCGGGCTGAGTAGCACCTTGGCAGTTAAACAAAGCCGCGGTGTTTTCCCATCCGCTAAAATTACATTGGCCCGGATTGTTGCCGTCCAAAGTAATGTATCCGCTTTGCACGCCATAATCACACTTTACTGTAAATTGGCTGTTTGGATTTAAAGTACTGGTTTTAACACCGTTGTAATAAATACCACTGGTATTAGTGTTAAAATTGCGCTGCACACAAGCTAAAACCGGCGGACGCTGCACAGTAATAGCAGACCAGCCTAAAGAACAGTTGGTAGCACCGTTAGGAGCTGTCCAGCCTTCACCGGTAACCGTAGAAGAACCAATAGAAGAGTACCCGGCTATAACGGAGTTTCCGCTAATTGTAACTAAATTTGTATTGCTAGAAACGAACCTTCCGCCATACCAACCATAAGGAGCAGACGCTGCAGAAGTTTCGCCTTGGTTTAATATGCTTGGAGAAAGGCTAACCGAACCAGCCGGACAAGTTAAAGCTGGCGGTGGGTTAGAACCACAAGTTAGAGAAGGACCAACATAAGTTTTAATATCAACAATATTCTTTACTCCGTTAACATTGTTAACTAATTTAAACACATAGCTCTGACCAGGATTTATAAAATCCGCATTTTGAGTAGAGCTTTGGGAATTGGAAAATAGTTGTTCAGAGTTGTCGCTTGAAACATAAACTTCAGTTTGAGTAAAGTTAGCGCTGTTCCAACTAACAATGGCGCGAGACAAACACTGGCCTGAAACCTGACCGCCGCCGCTTACTGAAATATTTCCTGTCGGAGTAAGTTGGTTACCACCACAATTTAAAGACGGACCTGTGTAGGATTTACTGTCAATTACAGCACCATCCCCAGTATCTATTAACTTAAAAGTATAAGTTTGACCTGGGTTAATAAAGTCAGCATTTTGACCGGAGGTGTTGGTTTGGGTTGTAGAAAATATCTGGTCGCTATTACCACTTACCACATGAACTTCGGTTTGGCCGGAAAAACCTGTGCTAGACCAAGTAACCACTGCTCTAGACAAACATTGGTTAGAAATTTGATAGTTGCCATTTGCAACATTTATATAACCACTTCTGTTTGAAGTAGCCTGACAACTTAAGCCAAAAGAGCTTTTAGTTTTAGTATCAATTAAAACATTGTTGTCGTAAAAACGAAAAGTATAATTATGTCCGGGAACTATCCAATTAATTGGCTGATTACCCGACTCTGAACCTGAGAATAACTGATTTACTCCCGTATCGTCGCTTGACCATATTTCAATATTGTCAAAACCTTCAGTATTCCAATTAACAGTAGCGTTAACTTGATTCTGCCCAGCAATACACTGGCCTAAATCCACACTAAAGCTGGTAACTTTAGGCGCAACGTTTGTACCGCCACAATTTTGAGCTTGTGCGGTAAAACTTTTGCGGTCTAAAACTGTATTTCCGCTATATAAAATAAATTGGTACGTATGCCCAGGAGCAATCCAATTTATATTACTATCAATCCCGGTCGGGTCAGCGTGGAATAATTGTTCACTACCGCCATTGTCGGTAAAACGAAGCTGAACATTTTCCGCATTTTGCGATGTCCAAGAAACACTTCCGTTATACAAACAAGCGGCTTGGTTAAAATTAGTAGTTCCAGCCTGAGTAATCTGACCGGTTGGATTTAGAGCAGCGCCGACAACTTTTACTTTTATGTAAATTTGTCTTGCAAAGCCAAAACATGCGTCCTGGTCACCAATGTAAAAGCTTGCGCCACTAGAATTTGTGTTAACAGAACCACCACCATAAATTTCACCACTACCATCTACAACTTCTAAATGCGCGCCGGAAGGCAAATTTACAGAAACCTGACCGCTGTTGTTGCCGCCCATAGCAGAACCGCTAGCAGTATTACCAGAAAAACTAGTAGAAATACTACCACCAGAAACAGAAATCTGCCCGGAAACATTATGCGCAATAGTTTGAGCTCGGTCTAAAGTATCGGAAGCGCCGTTATGCACCCATACTCTTACATATAATTGGTCGCCGGTATTGGCTGAAATATTGTTCGAAAATGCGCCTTGCTGGCCGTTTACGTTTCTTATAGCTATGACCGGAAAATCGTGACAACCTGTACCTGCGGTACTGCCTTCAGTAGGCTGATAGGGGTTAAAAGTAGCTTCTGTTGGGGCACTATTACAGTCCCAAAAAGCTTCAGTTAAGTTTTTAGCTCTAGGAGCCATAACTAAAACCAAAGCAAAAACAGCGGATATACTAAATACCGCTACCATTCCGGCCTTTTTTGAAAATAACATGTTTTTTATGGATTTAATCATAATAAATAAATTTAAGTTTTTTAAATTAATAACCCATAATTATACACTCTTTTTTAATTATTGTCAACTTCAAAATAAGAATAATGGCTTATTTAAAAGTAATTATATATTTCCCCTGATAATTCAGGCTTTGTACTGTATACCTACAATATCTTACATATACTTATATAGTTAGTTAACTATTTAACTAACTATATGTATAGTACACTACTACGACTTCTATGCATACCAATTCAATTCATAACATATTATTGCTTTTATGCTTACCTTTCGGCTGCACTTAAGACAAGCTCATAAAATGTATATTATCTTTCCGTTTGAGTTAGTTCACCCCGCCTTCGCTAAAGCTACGGCGGGCAAGCAACAATCGATAGTGAGCTATCTTTCCGTCTGCGTTAACTCTCCAAAAACTACGAGCCTTTTCTGCGTAGTATTTACCGGCCAGCAGGTGGACAGCGCGACTGTGCCAGTACCTGAATTTTCAAACTGGGCTTGGTCAGTAGCCTTAAATTCGGCTCTTCGGGTTACAACATAGTGATATTTAATAGTTTTGCCCTGTTTGTTATAAACAGTAATTACAAAAGACGAATTGTCTGCCAAATCCCCTAACTTAGAAAATACTCTGTTATATGACCCCTTTGCCCACACGTAATTACTACTATGCCCGGAAATATAAGTAGTACCGACTTGTCCGGGCAAAGCAGTGCCGGGATAATGAACCACTCCGCTTTGAAGGTCGGCATCAAAATTCTTTGAATCTTGAGTCCAAATAACCGGAACAGAAATTTTTAAAGAAGGAATTTCTAATTGTCCTGGTTTTGTTTGGTCTATATCTGAATCTTCACCAAATAACATTGAATTCGCTCCGGTTTTAGGCGCAGTGTAAGAATTATTATTTTGCAATGTTCCGTTTATGTTATTGTTATAGTTATTATTTTGAATAATATTTGGCTGGCCACCTAAGGCGTTTACCCCGGCTCCGCTTTGATTATTTTGTGACTGCTGTATATTAGCCTGATTATTTAAACTATTTACTGAGGCCCCGGCAATGTTATTGCGAGAATTATTTAAGTTACTTAAAGCCAGCCTGTTCATTATGACTTCCATATCAAAGTACTTGTCTAAAATTTGTTTTTGCTGGTCAGTTAAAGTATTGCCGGTTAAAGGGTTAATGCCAGCAGCAAGGGCTTGGCTATCTGCCATATTTAGACCCAAAGTATCATAAGAACGCGGGTTTAGGCCTAGTAAATACTTTTGAAAATTAGAAAGCCCGTTGCCGGAGTTGTCAGCATTAGGTTCAATTATTTTTACATCAGATACGTCAAAATAGTATTGGGCTATCCAAGTTCTATAACTTTGTAGGTTTTGCTTCTCTAGGGCCTGAAGTGCCGTCTCTTTCTGATTCACTGCAGTTTTTGTAACAGGCTTAATTTTGTCCAAAACTGTGGACAAATCGGTCTTACTTAAAAAGAAATAATACAAAGCCAAACCAACAACAAACACCGCCAAGTAAGGCGCGAGAGTTTTTATGGCTTTTTTCCACGGCGCTTGTTTTTCAGCAGCTTCTTCCAAAGTTTCTATTTCGTGAGATAGGTCATGACTACTATTTGCAGCGGTTAAAACCGGACTATGCGAGGCTGACGCCGCATGAGAATCTACAACACCCTTTGAAGTAACTTCAGAGTCTACAACAGGCAAATTTACGGGCTCATGAGCTTTTTTACTTGCCGGAGCGTGCATATTATGACCATCTTCAATTACTTTATGTAAACCCAAAAGCTGACTAACTTCTGGGGTAGCGCTAATATGTATATTCGGTTTTTCAGATTTAATTTCGCTCATACTTGAAAATTTGCTATATTTATGATGTATTAATACTAACGTAGAATTATGCATTCTATCATAATTCAACACTATATACTATCATAATTTCATACTTTTGTCAAGCCTTTATCAATAAATTACCCTTAAATAAAACAAAAAATACAATTTAGCCCTCAAAAATAACATTTTCGGATACAAAACATGGTGCTTATTTATGAGCATATTTAAAGAAATAGAAAAAGAAGAATTTAGCAAAATCAATCCGAACCCAAAACTAATTTCGGACCATAAAATTTTATTAACTGCTCTACTTATAACCACAGTAGCTATTTTTAAGTTAGCAATTTTTTTTGAAAACCCACCTAAAAATATTGAGGCCTCCGACCTGGTAATTCAAAACATTTTAAATGGTATAAATGAACAAAGGTCTTTACGCAATTTGCCTACCTTAAACACTGACAGTAGGCTTGCCCTAGCTGCCCAAGAAAAAAGCGACGACATGCAAAAAAGACACTATTTTAGCCATACTGACCCGGAAGGAAATTTTATTTGGAATAAAATTATCGCGGCAGGCTACACACCTTACCAAACCTTAGGCGAAAATTTAGCAATTGAGTTCTATAACACTGAAAGTTTAATTCAAGCCTGGATGAATAGTCCAACACATAGGGATAATGTCTTAAATGAAAGCTTTAAAGACCAAGGCATTGGAATTAATTTAGGTGATGAAAAACTTGGTCAATACCACTCAGCTATAACCAATACTTTTGGCTCACTATTTTCTAGCAAAGCCCCTACTCCAAGCCCAGTTCCTAAAACAACTCAAAAAAAACCTACGGGTAAGCAAACGCAAATACCGGTGACAAAAAAAAACCCAGCACCTTCGCCTACACCCATTTCGAAAACACCCGAAGTGGAGCTAACTCCTTCTATGGCTCTTCAGCCCGCAGGCACAGCCCCATCTTTAAATGTAAGGGGTCAGGAAAACTTAAGCGCGCAAAGTAGCATAAACCCTTTAAACGAAAGCGATATAACCCCTAAAAATAATAGCCTGGCTGAAAATGCAGTTATTGGGAATAATGAAAATTCATACTCCAAAAATAAAAAGTTGTCAGTTGTTTTGGCTCTACTTTTAGTTTTACTTCTCTTCGCGGACCTAAAACTACTGAGAAAAGAAAAATTTCCGGGACTCGACAAAAAAATTAATAATCTTTCTTTGTTATTTTTAGCTATTTTATTAACCGCGCTTTTATATTGGTTTTAATTATATGACCATAAAAACACAAAAATTTATAGCTGCTGTTTTAATTTCAGCCGCAGTATTTGGCGGTTTTGAAGCGCTTATTTATATAGTCAACTTAAACCAAATTACTATTTTTTTCTGGACAGCAGCGGCAATATGGCTATACTTGTGGGTTAAAATTAGTTTACTTTACGACCTTCATTTTAAAAATCCTGGTGCGCTTAAAAGAGCAAAAATTAAACATGAATCAGTCACGCACTGGCTAAATAGGTCAATAAGAATACTCCTTAGCGCCTTTTGGGACCGGATTAAACATTTTCGTGAGTGGAAAACTTTTTCTTCCTGGCTAAATTATTTGCTTTTGCCGGGAATAATATTTTGGTCAACCGTAGTAATGCTTTATTTGAATTTAGGCCGCTTTATGCTCCAGCAATGTTTTGTGGTTTTGTCGGGCATTGCTCTAATTGCCGCATACTGGCATATAAAGGAAATTTACACAGCCAAAGAAGAAAAAGTTTCTTTAAAGAATTTCGCTGTTTTGTCAGCGGTAAAAATTTACACGGCGCTTGCCGCTTATGGAGCCGCCATACAGTACGCCAAATACAATTGCGACTTCATAAGTCCCTTATGGTTTTTAACCATAGTTTTCTGTGTAACCTTCCTGCTAATATACCAGGCATTGTTTCAGCATAAATTTACAAATTTTAAAAATATGCTCTGGACTCTGGGCATTGCTTTATGCCAGGGACTTTTAGGTTACGCGGTCTACATGTTTTGGGGATACGAATACCTAACCGCTTCAATATTTTTAGCGGCTTTCTACAACATGTTTTGGGGAATTTTTCACCACAGCCTTGAGGGCACCTTAAACAAAAGGGTTTTTTGGGAAACCATAATTGTTTCTATTTTTATTGCGGTTTTTGCACTCAGCGCCACTAATTTCAGGGCGCAAATACTGCCTGCGTGCTTTTAGCAGAGTCATAAATCTACAAATCAAAACAACTATAAAAATGCCCATTCATTCGGGCATTTTTATACGTATAATAATATTTTTTATTACTGCTTGTTGACTGCTTTTTTTCGCGCTAATTCCCCAGCCTTAAACAGGCTTTCAAAAGTACCGGCGTCTATCCAGTCGCCTTTAACTATATCTACCTTTAATTCTTTTTTTGCCAAATACCAGTTATGAATTTCGGTAATTTCGTACTCGCCCCTTTCTGAACGCTTTGCTGCCTTAGCGGCTTCTGCTACCCGGTTGTCGTAAACATAGAGCCCGGTAATAGCGAAATCTGACAAAAAACTTTTAGGTTTTTCTTCTATTATTTCAGCTTCCATGTTTTGGTTAAACTTTACCACACCAAAACGTTCCGGGTCTGAGACTTTTTTTGCAAATATTTGTCCGCCGGTTTTAAAGTTTTTAATAGTATCCGAAAAATCGTCTTCGAAAATATTGTCGCCTAAAACCATACACACGCTGTCGGTGCCAATAAACTTTTCGCCAATTATAAATGCCTGTGCCAAACCCTCGGGTTTTTGTTGAACAATAAACTCAAAACGCGCGCCAAATTCCGAACCATCGCCTAATAAATCTTTATACTGCTCGGCGTGGTCAGGCGCTACAATTATTAAAATATCTTTAACTCCAGCCTTTAAAAGAGTCTCAAGCGGGTACATAACCATGGGCTTGTTATAAACCGGTAAAAGCTGTTTACTTATGACTTTGGTAAGCGGGTAAAGCCTTGTACCAGAACCACCTGATAAAATAATTCCCTTCATAAAAATTAGAAATTAGAAATTAGAAATTCTATTAATGCTTCCTGCCAAGGCCTAAATTCAATAAACTTTGTATTGAGTAAGACTGATTTTTTTGGGGTTATGGCTTTTCTCGGAAATTCTGCTCTAGGGACTGACAATAAATTAACGCTAATGTTTTTTATTCTAAAAATTTCTTTAGCGAACTCATACCAACTCGCGCTGCCTAAATTTGTGAAATGATAAATTCCATACTCAAACTTTTGACCAAGAAGCGTGCGAACTGCGTGGGCTAAATCTGAAACATAAGTTAAGCTATTTACTTCATCGCTCACTGCTTTAATTGGACCACCCTTTTCACTTAAACTTAACATTAACTCCACAAAGCTTTTTTTACTTAGTTCACTTTGACCTTTTTGGCCAAACAAAACTGCTGTGCGAATTAAGTAATATTTTTTTGCGGTGTTAGCAACAGTCAACTCCCCCGCTCTTTTAGACTTGGCATAAACAGATTGAGGCTTAGGTTCGTCGGTTTCTATATATTCGCCTTTTTCGCCGTCAAAAACGTAATTGGTTGAAAAATGGATTAAAGGAATATCTAGTTCATTACAAATTACCGAAAGATCAGCCGGCACTTTTTCGTTAAGTAAAAAAGCTGCGTCTTTATTTACTTCTGCCCCGTCAACATCGTTATACGCCACACAATTAATTATGGCTGATGGTTTTAAATTTGCAATCTTCAATCTAAAATCTAAAATCTTTGTCGCGTCACATTCTTCCCTATCCCACCCCACTGCCCCACTACCAAAAACCCTTAATAATTCCTGCCCTAGCATCCCTTTTGAGCCTAAAATTAATATCATTTTTTTAGCTTTTTCCACCACTCCTGATTTTTTACATACCAATCTATTGTGAGTTTTAAATACTCTTCAAAATCTTTTTCCGGTTTAAAACCAAGTTCTTTTTCTGCTTTAGAAAAATCTACCGCGTATTTTACGTCGTGTCCCGGGCGATCTTTAACTAGCTCAATTTGGTCTTCTGCTTTAGCCATAATTTTTAGAATCATTTTTGCCACCTCTAAATTAGAGTACTCCTTATGGCTGGCACCTATAAGGTAGGTTTCCCCTACTTTGCCTTTTTGCAGTATTAAATCAATTGCGCGACAGTGGTCTTCTACATAAAGCCAGTCGCGAATTTGGTTACCGGGTGTATAAACCGGAATTTTTTTGCCTTCCAAAATGTTAGTCACAGCGAGTGGAATAAATTTTTCAGGAAAGTGATACGGCCCAAAATTATTGGAGCAGTTAGAAACTGTAACAGGCAAACCGTAGGTATAAAAATACGACATTACTAAATGGTCACTACCGGCTTTGCTGGCAGAATATGGACTGCGCGGGTTATATTTAGTATTTTCTGAAAACTTTTCCTTAGAGTCCACTGAAAGCTGCCCAAAAACTTCGTCTGTAGAAACATGGTGAAAATGTTTTATACTATATTTATGTGCCGCATCAAGCAGTACACCTGTGCCTAAAACATTGGTTTTAATAAACGCCGATGGCTCTAAAATAGACCTATCCACATGACTTTCGGCTGCAAAATTCACAACGGTGTCTACATTAAAATCTGCCATAACTTGCTCTACAGCCGAGGCGTCGCAAATATCACCCTTTACAAACTTTATTTTATCTTTAACCTGTTCTAAATTTTCCAAGTTGCCGGCATAGGTTAACTTATCCAGCACGATTATTTTATCGTTTGGATAATTTTTTGCCCAGTAATGAACAAAGTTAGAGCCAATAAATCCAGCTCCACCTGTAATTAATAAAGTCATAATAATACCTTTGACCTTTAACAATTAACGCTTGACTGCTAGTGCGGTTGTCAATTGTCAAGGTTAATTGTTAAACGTTCTACTTATCCATTCTTAATTTCCCAATCAAACTTTATTTCTTTATCGTCAAAAGCGATTCTATGTTCATCGGCAGGGTCATAGTGAGCGCTGGTATGATACATAAGCACTGCGTCTTTACTACCCAAAACCTGATAGCCGTGGGCTACACCTTTGGGAATAAACACAAGCTTTGGGTCATTTTCCCCCATTATTACAACTTGGGTCTGTTTATAAGTTTTACTTTCTTTCCTGGTATCATAAAGCACAGTTCTAACTTGCCCTGAAACAATGTACCACAAATCGTCTTGTTTTAAGTGATAGTGAAAAGCTTTTATAAACCCCGGATGCGCTAAAGAAATAGAAGACTGTCCGAATTTTTCTAACAAGTTATCTTCATCACGCAATATTTCTCTAAAGTACCCGTCTTCGGTTAAATATGTAGTTAACTGTTTAATTTTGACACCCTCAATATTTGAATTCATTATTTTAATTCCTTTGCTTTAATTGTAATCTCTAACATAACCCCGGCTCGGTTTATTTTAAATATAACCGAATCACCTGGTTTAAATTTCTCTAAAACTTCTTCTAAAAAAACATTTTTAGTTAAAGTTTGTCCGCCCGCTTCTACAATAATATCACCTGTCTTAAGAAGACTATTTTTTACCGCACTCGTCACGCTGGGACCTTGAGGTAACACTGACTGACTAGTCAGAGGAATAAATAAATTTTCCGAGTAATAAAATTCAAAATCCGGCCTGGAAATTTTTTGCTGTCCGGTAATGTAAAAATTTAAAGCTGATTTAATTGCGTCGGAAGGAATAATTGCATTTTCAGAAACCAAACCCGCAACCTCCCCTTTTATATTTAAAACTACTTTGCCTTTGGCTCTTTGGGTTAAATTTGCAACTTCTAAGCTACGACTAACCTTACCCGCATAAACCAAGGTTTCATCTCGGTCATTTTCCTGCCTAACTAAATAATCCGGCCAGGCTTGCCAAGTTTGGTCTGTGTTATTACTAAAATAAACCAATTTTTCACCGCTTAAAAAACTTTTAGAGTCAGCTAGTGGCGCGGTCGGTACATTATTTATATCTGCTTTTAAAAATATAAGTCCGCTTGCCGGATCTAAGACTGTTTGTTTAATTTGGACTATTCTTTGGTCAGATAAAATAATCCAGAATTCGCCTTTAGCCGGAATAATCTGTTTAGCGGAAACGAAAACTCCATCGGAAGTTAAATTAATAGCTGAACCAAGCATATGAAACCCGCTTGCTTCCTTTAAAACAACAAAGGAAATTTTTGATTTTACGGCATTAACCGCGTCACTAACCTGTCCGCTATCTGTCAGCCTTATTTCTTCTCGGTTATTAATAACTATGGGTGCTTGGGGACTAAGTAGCTTAAATTTGTTTAAGACTGGCCAGGTAGAAATATTGGCGACCAAAAAACGGCCAAAAAATAAATTTAAAATAAATGCCGCTGCTGTTGCCCAAATAATTGTTTTTAGAGTGGGTTTCATTTAATTAATAATTTGCCACGGGGTAAATAAAAAAACTAAGACAATACAGGCCGCGGCAAACATTATATGAAATTGGATTTTTCTAAAATCCAAATTATTAAAAAAATAATGAAAATTCATAACCAAGACCAAATTGTAAAATGCTAATAAAAAAATTGCCACCGCGGAAAAATGCTGGGGTAAAAATCCCGCAGCCCAAAACATTTCGGAAATTAAAAGCCCAACACCCAGGCTGGAAATTAATTTAGTTTTTTTTGAAACCGGAGCGTACTCAAAAAAACAGCGGCTAAGCAAGACTATATAAGCAAACACCCCAAGCGAAACGTAAAAACGATTTTGTGGGGTATATAAAAAAGCAAATCCTCCGCTTCCCAAAAAAAGCGCGAATGCGGAAAACAGGATTTCGTTAAGCAATAAATTTTCTGAAAACGAACTAAAGGCGCTTTCAAAAAAAGTTATAACTACCACCCCGGAAAGTAAAAATAGCGCTCTTAAAAAAGGACTTGGAGCAACTAAAAATGCCGCGGAGCCGGCTAAAATTAAAAGTGGAATTCTTAGAGCCTTCCAAACTGAATATTGGCCTATGCTTGTTAAAAAACTTTTATTATATAAAAATACGGCACCCACTAAAAATATTAACCAAGGCACAAGTCTAGTAAAAGAAAATCGGGGGTTTACCGAGGTTTGCAAAACTACCAAAAAAGCCACGCCAATAGCGGCGGAAAACCAGATATGATATTTAACTAAAAACCCGCTCTTTTCTTCTTGCATACTTAACTAAAAGAACTATAACTATTAAAATTAATAGAAAACTAACCAAGGCATTCTGCCTAACCCCACCTATAAAAACACTTTCTATACGCATAAATTCCAAAGGAATGCGTAATATATTATACAATAAAACATACCAAAAGAACAAGCTTGTCCCGGACAAGCGCGAAGCGTTTGATCCGGGATCTGGAACTACTACAGGGCGATCACTTTTCTTATTTTCTAGTCTGGAGATAATTAATAATATAATTAACAAACCTAATTGTTCGTATAAAAACAAAGGATGAAAAAAATTAGATCCAATAAAGTCCGATTCTCTAAACTCGACAGGCACAAACATTTTCCACGGCAAGTTGCTCGGATACCCATAGAGTTCATAATTGAACATATTGCCAAACCGGCCAATAATTTGACCCGCAATCAACGATGGCGTTAGCCAATTTAGTAGAGTTGGTAGTTGGTAGTTGGTAGTTGGTAGCCTGCAATAAATCCACAATGAAATAATGCCGCCAAAAACAACCCCGTAAATAGAAAGGCCGCCGTTCCAGACTTTAAAAATGTCTGCGGGATTGTTTAAATAAAATTGCCACGATGATAAAACATGGTACAGTCTTGCGCCAATAAACCCGCCAATGATGGTATAAAATAAAATATCTTCGGATTGCTTTGTTGTTAAATTGTACTTAGATGACCTTTTTATTGCCAAATAAAACCCACTAGCCACAGCCAGTGCCATAAAAAGACCGTAGTAGCGGAAGGTTATTGGGCCTAAAGAGAAGGCTTGAGAAAGAATAATACCTCCACTAAAAACAAGGCTTAAAAAATAAGCTAGGCAAAGAAATAAAAAAAATATTACTAAAGCTTGTAGCTTTTTATTGAACATAATTTAAAAAATTTAAATAATTGACATAATTATCGTGATCTATATATTTTGTCAATTTTGTTCAATTATGATCAATTTTGTCAATCTAAAACAGTGCTGCCTGATGTAGTACCCCCACTCTCTGCGTTGCTTCCTCTATTTTTATTGGCATTTCTTTGCTCTTAAAAAAGTCTTTATAAAGCAATTTGCCATTTTTTAAAGCGTAATCGTAAACTTGTTTGGTAACTTTTACATCGTCTAAACAATATTTTTCTAAATTATCCCAGCGTCCTTGTTTAAAATACAGCAGCGCGTCCATACCGCTACCGCTTTTACCCTTGCCTAACGTAGCCTGCGCAACATCTTCTAACTTAATTCTATGACCAATAACTTTTACTATTTCCACTAGCAAGTCTAAAGCCGGAATGGTTTTTACGTCAAAATTTAAATATGGCTGCAGCACCTGAAAGTCAAAGTCTATTATATTGTAGCCAATTACCTGGTCCGCGGTTTGGAGTATGGCAGAAAGCTTAGAAAGTTCGTGCTCCCTAAAAACCTGGTACTTGTCTGTATCATAACTATATATTCCGCATACAGAAATTTTAAGTAAATGATTCTTCCCCCGTCCCCCAACTTCTTGGAATGACTTTTGCGTCTCTAAATCCAAAACTATTTTCTTTAACATTTTTATTTCTTAATTAATACTACTCTACGTAAAACTATAGAAACAATATTTCACGATATTCGGATCATAAAGAATTTCTGTAGTTTTTTGTAGCGCATCTTAGCTTTTGTAGTGTATCAGATTTATTTTTTGTAGCCAAAAAGAAAAACCCCAAGTCCAGGCACAAGGGGTCTGCTGCAAATTTGTCGGCGTCTTCCTGCGCCGAAAAACAGTTTGGCCGCTCTTGCTACAATGCAAGTCCTGGCGCGGCTGTCGCCGCCTGATTTGACCACAACGGAAGAGGTGGTAGATATTACGGCTTCAGGCAAGCCGAGACGTGCATCACGCCCATGCGATAGCACCTAGGCGACGGGAGCGGACCACCACAAACGTCCTTTCATAGACGCCTCCTTTCTTAGTTCCACTCAAGAGCCCTATTGGATGGATCTTTTCTAAAGACAAAAACGAGCATTAAGCTCGCCACAACCAACTCGCCTCATCTCGTAAAATCGGCGATCTGTGTTTTTTGTCTTTGACAATCTCCCAGACTTGAGCCTGGTAGGGCGATAAAAAAATGTACCACAAACTTGGCAAAAAGGTCAATATTTGTTAGAATAAATTCACAAATATTAACTGCTGTGCCGATTGTCTATCGGAAAAATCTTTGTCACCCCGGCCTAAGCTTGCCCCGGACTGCGATCCGGGGAGCCGGGATCCAGAAACCCTAGATTCCGGATATTTTGTAAATCAATAACAAAATTCCGGAATGACACAGAAAACAGCCCACAAAATAATGCAAAGAACACTAGCTTTAGAAACGCCCACAAAAACCGGGCAAGAAATAACTGTATCTGGTTGGGTAAACTCACGGCGCGACCACGGCGGCGTGATTTTTATTGACCTCCGCGACCATACCGGCATTGTGCAATTAGCCATTCACCCGGAAGACAAAGAGGCTTTTACGATAGCCAATAAATTGCGCGATGAATTTGTAATTAAAGCTACTGGAAAAGTTATTGACCGCACAGATGCGACAAAAAACCCCAACCTCCCAACGGGCGGTATTGAAATTCTTACATCTTACATCTTACTTCTTAACTCCTCAAAGCCCCTTCCCTTCCCAATAGCCCACGGCCACGGGGAAGAACAAAATATTGGCGAAGATGTTCGCCTTAAATACCGCTTTTTAGATTTACGCCGCGAAAAAATGCAGAAAATGCTTCTAAAAAGGCATAAAATGATAAAATACATTCGCGACTGGATGGACGGCCAAGACTTTATAGAAATTAACACGCCAATACTAACATCTTCTTCCCCTGAAGGTGCGAGAGACTTTTTAGTGCCGTCACGTTTACATCCGGGCAAATTCTACGCTCTTCCTCAAGCGCCTCAGCAGTTTAAGCAACTCTTAATGGTTGGCGGCGTTCCCAAATATTTTCAAATCGCTCCTTGTTTTAGAGACGAAGACCCGCGTGCTGACAGAAGCCCGGGCGAATTTTACCAATTAGACTTAGAAATTGCTTTTGCCGATAGGGATGAAACCGTGTTCCAAGAACTTGAACCTTTGTTTGTAGAGCTAACAGAAAAATGGGCTGGCAAAAAATGTTTGCAAAAACCTTTTCCCCGTCTTCCCTACTTACAGGCAATGGACGAATACGGCAGTGACAGACCTGACTTACGCTTTGGAATGAAGTTTGTAAATTTAACCGAAGACTTAAAAGAAACTAAGTTTAGTGTTTTTGGCAATGCCATAAAAAACGGCGGCTGCGTAAAAGCTATTAGCTGCCCAGGCGGAGCAAAACTGACTCGCTCGCAGATTGATGATTTAACAGAAATGGTAAAAAAAGAAGGCGCGGGTGGACTTGCGTATATAGTATTAGATCCAGACGGCGTAAAATCACCCATACTTAAATTTTTAAGCGAAGAAGAAAAGACTAATATTATAACCAAAACCAAAGCCGAAACCGGCGACATTATTTTCTTTGGCGCTGACCAAAAAGAAGTTGTAAATAAAGTTTTAGGAAAATTACGCAGCCAGCTAGGCGATACTTTTGGTCTTAAAGACCCTTCTGTTGTTGCTTGGGCGTGGATTACCGACTTTCCTATGTATGAGCTAAACAAAGAAGGCAAGCTAGACTTTATGCACAACCCCTTTAGTATGCCGCAAGGTGGGCTAGATGCACTTAACAACCAAGACCCGCTTACTATTCGCGCTTACCAATACGACATTATTGCCAACGGCCTAGAGCTTTCTTCCGGTGCAATTCGTAACTACAACCCGGAAATTATGTATAAAGCATTTGAACTTGTAGGGTATTCAAAAGAGGTTGTCGATGAGAAGTTTGGAGCGATGATAAGAGCTTTTGAATACGGCGCTCCCCCGCACGGCGGTTTTGCTCCGGGCATAGACCGCTTACTTATGTTACTTGAAAACGAACCTAATATAAGAGAAGTAATAGCCTTCCCAAAAAACGGATCTGCCGAAGACGTTATGATGTCCGCCCCCGGAACCGTAGAAGAAAAGCAGCTTAAGGAGCTACACATTAAACTTGATTTACCAAAATTAAAAGATAAATAGAAGATCCATCTCGAGACTTTGAGAAAGATCTCGTCTACTCTACAAGCAAAAAAATCGCGACCATGAAAGCTGAAAACCCAATTGAATACGAACAAGAATACGAAACGGAAAATGGGGAAGCAGTAACTTTTTACGACGCCCATAAAAATTTAGAAGGAGATGACCTTGTTTCAGTTTATCGTGAACTTCAAGAAAAAGCCCGCAGACTAATAAGATATATAAAATTTAAAGAGTCGAACGATCCTCTAGAAAAAATAGGGCCTCTTTCTGTTATTGAATACAACCAAAGCCAGCTGGAAGAAGTATTTAGAAACATAAATAGTATGCATAAAATTTTTAAAGAAAAAAATATTAATCCGCCTCCAAGTATGGAGGAAAGAGGGATTTAAAATATGCCGCACAAAAAAACACATAAACCAAAACAAAAAAAACTTATTAACAAAGCTAAAATAAAAAAAGAAATTAAGGTTCTAAAAACATCGGTCACCAAACTATTAGACGAGGCTAAGGTTAAATACAAAACCTTAGCTCATAAAGTTGTTTTTACCGCGCATGACGTTAGCGCGACGACTAAGAAAAAACTTTCGGAAATTGCGAAAGTGGTTTTGGTAAAGGCAGATAAAGACTTTGTCTTAATTGTATTACCCGCGGGCAAATACGTGGACTTTGGCGGGATTAAAAAGGCACTAAAGGCTAAAAAGGTTAGTATGGCCGGCGAAAAAGACATAACTAAATACTTAAAAACCAAAGTAGGGTTACTCCACCCTTTTGGCTCGCAATATAAGTTACAAACACTTTTAGACAAAGGCATGTCGCGGGCTAAAAAGATGATTGCCTCGGCCGGCACATACACAGACAGCGTAGAAATAGCAATAAAAGATTTTGAAAAGTTAACTAAACCCATAAAAGGCGCTTTTAGCAAAGCAAAGAAATAAAAAAAATATAGGTAGTATAAGACTTATAAGTCCTATTGGTCTTATGTGTCATATTCGTCCTATAGTCCTATTTAAATGAAATCTGTAAAAATTTCACAATTCGAAGGGCCGCTTGACCTTTTGCTCTCACTTATTGAGCAGCGGCAGTTAGATATTACTACAATTGCTTTAGCAGAGGTTACTGAGCAATTTTTAGCCTACCTAAAAGCTTTAGAGCAAATTGACCCGACAGTGCTGGCGGACTTTTTAGCTATTGCCGCAAAACTGCTTGTTATAAAGTCAAAGGCCATACTCCCGACTTTGGAAATAGAAAAAGAAGAGGAAGACTCTATAATAGACTTACAGAGCCAGCTTATTTTGTATAAACAATTTAAAGAGGTGGCTAAATTCTTAAAACAGCTAGATGCAAAAAGACAGCAGTCCTGGACACGCGTAACTACTTTCGAAGAAAGAATAAACTTTTTTCCTGACTCAAATACCACCACCAAAGAACTTCATAGCGCCATTTTAGGCATAGTAATGCAGCTTAAAGAGCTAGACAGCCTTCCCAAAGCAAAGGTAAAAGAAGCGATTTCAATTCAGGAAAAAATTGACCACTTAAGAGAGCACTTATCTAGTCAGGTCGAAACCAAACTTTCAGATTTGCTTAAAACTGCAAAAAACAAACAAGAAATAATTATTACCTTTTTAGCGCTTTTAGAACTAATTAAACAAAGAATTTTTAGCGCGGAACAAGAAGCCTTATTTGCAGATGTGGTAATTAAGAAAGCAACAACTGACCTTTAACATTTGACACACCGAACAAGTCAAATGTCACAGGTCAAATGTCACATGTTTGTTAATTTTTTATGGAAAGACATATTATTGGACTATTATTTATACTAGCCGGCCTAGTTTACGGCAGCCTTGCAATTGACGCTGTGTACGACCATACTTTAGGCTGGTTGCTTGAAAACGGGTGGATAAAACCGCCGGTTATTGGCAAAGCAGAAAAATCTTTACTGGGCCGCAAAGAAACTATTTATTTATATAGTATAATATTAATATTAATTGGACTGTTTATTTTACTTTTTAGTAAATAATTTGTATGAACGACAATTCAAACCTTAATTCAATTATTGAAAGCATTTTATTTGTTTCCGCAAAACCGTTAAGCGTAAAACAGCTTTCAAAAATTTTAGAAACAGAAAGTTCTTTAGTCCAAAAAGCTTTAGAAGAAATTGTTTTAGCTAGAAAAGACAGCGGGGTTGTGGTCTTAGAAAACAATTCCGAATACCAGCTTGCTACAAATTCAGCCAATTCCACAGTGGTAAAAAACTTTTTAAATATGGAGCTGAGAGAAAAGCTAACCGACGCCACAGTGGAAGTTTTAGCAATTATTGCTTACCGGCAGCCTATTTCCAAAGCAGAAATAGAAGCTATACGTGGCGTAAACTCCCAATACAGCATAAGGCACTTGCTTATGCGGGGGCTTATAGAAAAAATTTCTAACCCCCAAGATCAAAGAAGCTTTTTGTACCAAACCACCACGGAATTCCTGCAGCACTTAGGCCTTACCTCAACCAAAGATTTGCCGGAATTTGAAAAATTAGTTGAGCAAGTAAAGCTACCGGAAATCCCCCAAGCTGCGGTAGAAACAAACACAGACACCCAAGCAATGTCTGAAGAAACCGGCCTTCCGGAACCAGAATTTCCTCAGCTTCCCGAAATTCCAACCCCAAATTAATTTATTTTCTTTTAAATAAAACACCAAGGAATTTTCTTGGTGTTTTTATAAAACCTAAAAACTAAACCCTAACTCCTACTTGGGCAATTCCTGATACGACTCTTTTGGACTAGATGGAATTTCTTTTTTTAGTTCTATTTTTTGACAGGCAGCTGAAAGCAAAAATATTGACAATAAAGCTATTAATATCGTGTTCATAATATTTGATTCTCTTTATTCACGGCCGCCCGCCTTGCCGGCGAGGCAGGTGAATAAAGAGAACTTTTAAAAAATTATTTAAACAACAGCGCTGCGCCAATAGCACCGGCATTTTCTAATTTACTGACTAAGGCTTTTATTTTAATATCTTTATTCAATAAATGCTTTTGCGCGTGCTCTATAGCCGAAGGTAAAAATCGTTCAGAATTTTTAACTGCCACTCCGCCACCCAAAATAACAGCCTCAATGTCGAGCAGATTATAAACATTAACTAAAAGCATGCCGACAATTTTCGCTATTTGTTTATAATTTGAAGCATCTCGAGCCTTTTGAAAATAATATTCAATATTTTTATCTGTATCGTACATCATATGACCCACTTCGCCTGCGCTGCCATTTTGCCCCAAATACACCTCTCCTCTGCTTACCAAGCCACCTCCTATGCCCGTACCCAAAGTTATACCAGCAAAGGTATTTAGACCCTTACCCTGCCCCATTACAGCTTCGGCTCTGGCAAAACAGTTAGCGTCGTTGTCTACTTTAAGTTTTTTTATTTTTGGAAAAAGGTCGTTAAAATTTAAATTTTCTATAAACTTTAAATTCGGTGAGTATTTAACTGTATTTTTTTTATGGTCTATTATTCCGGCCATTCCAACGCCAAGCCCATCTATTTTTTCACCCATAGACAAAGTTTCAACCAACTTAATAACCGTGGCTTTAAAACTACCCAGACTTTTAGGTGTTGGCAAAGTCTGAGCTTTAACTTGCTTTTTGCCGTTAAATAAAATCCCGGTAATTTTAGTCCCGCCTATGTCTAGACCAATAATATTCATAGAATGATTGACATGAATTAAAAGATTTAAATGATTGACATGATTGTGTTGCAAATAATTCTTGTCATTCTTGTTCAATCATGTCAATCTTGTCATTTGAATAGTCCCTTCGCTGCGTCCCAATACTCGCCATGTGCTTGCTTTTCCTTCATATAGTACCACCACTCCACTCCCCACAGGTATTGGGGACTAAAACTGGTGGCTTTAGCAATAGACAAAAGGTTATTGAACTTTTTAAAACTCATAGTTTTAAACTGCTCGTCTAAGGAAGTATTTAAAATACCCTTAGTAGTCCACGGCTCACTTTGTAGCTCTATTATAACAACTTGTTTATTTCCGTACAAAAGCTTTAAAAAACCAGCCCGTATTCTATATGTCCAGTAAGGAACATAGCTTACCCAGTACATATTAAAGGCGTCATTGTAAACATAACGATACATTGTAGTTCCGAATATATCCCCTCTTTTTCCGGCAGAAAGCCAAAAAGAAAGCTCCCCGCTGTCAGAAACAAGCACCGGCCTGCCTGGATCAAGTTTTTTTACTAAAGCAATTTCTGAATCTATAAGCGCAGGGTCTGGTTTTGGACAAATACCAAAACTGCCTAAAAATGGTTCGTTTTCGACTTGCCAAATAGTTATAGCCGAATTAGCTTGGTAACGTGTAACTACAGTTTCCACAAAAGACAATAAGTCAGTTTTTAAAGCTTCAGGACTTAAGTTTTTTATCCATTCCGGGTCGTGACATTCCGGCCACCTAGGCAGCCTTCTGCCCACTGACAAAACTACTTCTACATTTCTATTTTTAGCCTCGCTTAGCATAAAGTCTAAGTCTCTAAAGTCGTACTCGTCATTTTTGGGTTCGGTTTTGTTCCAGTAAGCAGAAAGCCTAAGTCGCCTAACTTTTAAGTCTGTAAGCATGGCCATATAGGTTTCTTTCCAATTAAGCCCTAAGCTTTGGGCCTGGTCTTGGCTAAAAGTAACCCCGTATTCAATTTTTTTACTGCCTGAGCCGCCATATAAATAAAGACAAAATAAAATTATAAAAAAAACTAAAAGCCCGGTAATAATTTTATGATGCTTAAAAAATTTCATATACGACTTAAGCTGTTATTAATACAAATTTCACGTTGTGTTATTTGCGCTACTTGTTTTAATCTGAGCATCTGCGGTTTAAATAAACAGAATGGCTGTGCCGGCAAAAATTAATACTATTGCAAACATTTTTTGCCAAAAAATCTGCTTATTTAAATTTTCGTCTAAAATATGTTTACCGCAATAGCTTAAAACCAGGGCCGCTAAAATTAAAAACAAATACCGAAAACCCATAAGTGCGTTAACAATGGGGATTTTAAACAAAATAAGCAAAAAGCTTAAGTAAACAAAATTTAAACCGCCCAATATTTGCTTAAGCAAAAACAGCGCGGAGGTCTGTTTTTTGTTTTGTATTTCGGAAAAAGCAAAAATTTTCTTTCTTGCTTGCGGAAGTAAAATTAAAAAAAGCAGTACTGCAGCCGCGCCTATTCTATTCCACATTAAATGGTTTAGGGGTTTGCCGTCTTTTGCTGCAAACTGCCACAGCGCGTAGTAGGCGCTCCACAAAAAAGCGCTACAAATTTTAAGCGCAATATTCTTGCCTACAAAATCTTGCTTCCTATAAACAATTAACACCGCGCCTGGAACAAGCAGCCATAAAGCTGCCACTTCTTTTATACTTAATAGATTTCTGCCGAATATTAAGCCAATTAAAATGTCGGTCAAAGGCACAATGGCAAAAATAAATGGCACAACTCTGCTAACTTCGCCTTGTGAAAGTGCTTTAAAAAAGGTGTAAATGGCTAAAGTAAATAACACCCCCGAGAGTAAGTCCAGCCAAATATTAGCAGTGGAAATGACTTCATAATTCCACGGCCACAAAACAAGTAAAAGAAGCCCGGTTACGACGGTAAAAAAGGTATAGGAAAGCGGGCGTATTTTACGAGCGGATAATAAAAACTTGTCTATTACATCTACCCCCGCGGCTATAAAATAGAAAAAGATGATTAATAAATAGCTCATAAAGGTTATAAAATTCACAATTGACTTTTAACGATTAACAAAAAGTTCATAAGCCTTGGATTACGAAACTTAAACATTGTTAATGTTAACCACTCCGAACGGAGTGAGGAGTCCCTTATTTGAGGGATTCTTCGCTTCGCTCTGAATGGTTTGGTAATTCAAATTCATAGAGACGTTAATTGTTAACTGTTGTGTACTCTAGCGTATTACTTTTACAAATTTTTGCGTAAGCAAGCGCGCTATAACGAACTTTTCTTTTAAGCAGTCCTTCCCTGTCAATTTCAATAAGCCCAAACCTCGGCCAAAAACCCTCTTCCCATTCAAAATTATCGGTTAAAGACCAGTATAAGTACCCCTTTATATCTACGCCTTTTTGTATGGCGCTATGCACAAAGTACAAATGGTCTTTTATAAAATTTTCGCGCTTTGAGTCCGCTTTGTCTGCCAAACCGTTTTCTATTATATAAACTGGCTTGTTGTATTTTTTTAAATTAAGCAAAACCCTTTCTATACCTTCCGGATGTATTCCCCAACCACGGTCTGTATGGTTATGCTGGCTGTGGCTATGTTTTCTTACCCCAAATAAACCTATGTGATGGTGAAAGTAATAATTTAAACCAATATAGTCACAGTATTTTGCCACACGGCTTAAAATGTATTCATTAATTAAATAGTCAGAAAGCCCGGCAGCTAAGCTGCCTAAAAATCCGGCGGGCTGCAAGTCTGTCTGGTTAAAAGCCATACTCACGGGCTGCCTGGTGTTTAAACGAATAAACTGGGCTACAGTATTGTGCGCGTAAATTAAATTATTTATTACTTTCCAGGCTGTAAACACACTTTTTACTTGCGGCGGATGCACGCCCATTAAATACCCTTGCGCCGCGTAAAGTTCGGGCTCGTTAATAGTTACCCAAAAGTCTACATATTCTGACAGTCGTAAAACCACCTTTTGCGCAAAAGTAATAAAGTTAGCCACGTTTTCTTTTTTTGCAAAGCCACCTTTTTTTGAAAACCAAAATGGGTTGGTGTAATGGTGTAGGGTTAAAAACACTTTTAAGTTATGCGCCCTTGCGGACTGTAGCATTTTTTCGTAATGGTCTAAAACGTCTTCCCTTATTTCCCCTTCCCTTGGCTCAATTCTTGACCATTCTACCCCAATACGTATGCTGTTATGACCTAAATGCTCGGCCAAAGCAAAGTCTTCCTCATACCTATTATAAAAGTCGCAAGCAATGCCGCTTTGAAAACTTTTTGGGTCAAGTCCTTTAGCCTTTAACTCTTCTTGCCTAGCTATAGACCTCTCCCAGCTCCACCAGTCGCTATTGCTGTTATTGCCCTCAGTCTGGTAAGCGCTACTAGCCGCCCCCCACAAAAACCCTTTAGGAAATTTTAAATTAACTTTGGACATTTAGTCTTTTTTGATGTTTTTTGTTTCTGGAATTCTTTTCTATGCAGATATTATGCCACATCTTGGCCAAAATTACAAAATCTGATAGACTTAGCAAGGTTTTAAGGGTCCCCGAAAATTAGGAGCGCAGTTTCCGTAAGTCATACGGAAACGAGCACGGGTTTTTGGGGAGAGGAGTCCCGCCAAGGCGGGACGACAAGGCGCTATCGTCTAATGGTTAGGACAGGTGGTTCTCATCCACCAAATCCGGGTTCGATTCCCGGTAGCGCTACCAAATAAAAATACCGCAAAATTTGCGGTATTTTTATTTGTTTTATTTTTACATTTCCGGCAAAGCTTCAAACTTTTTTGTAAAGTCTGACATCCAGGCTGTGGTTTCTTCTGGGGTCATTTTCTTTATTTGTTCACTAAGCTCTGGGTGTTCATTGTTTACATGTGCCATGCCGTTAGTTGCCATTTCTTCGGGTGTGTTGCCGGTTATGGCAAAACTGCAAGTTGTTGGTCCGCCCATTTGGGCGCAAGTCATTTGCTTCATATGTGTTAATTTCAATTATTGATTAAAATAAATAAAAAGGGATTCTTCGCTCCGCTCAGAATGGTTAAGGAAAGAGTTACACTTACTTTTCCAGCAAATCTTTAATTAATTGCAAAACCATATTCCAATTCTTTTCGCTATGAGCACGGGACTCTTCGGTTAGGTTGTTGTCTTGGGTTATAGCAAGTTTTGTGTAACCACTATTTCCGGAAAGTTCATATATTACAGTACTATAATTTTCTTCTGTATCCGGCCTGCCTCCCATACTAGACCAATAAGTGGAAACAAAAAGTTTTTCCGGTACTACCTCTAAAATTTTGCCTTTGTCTTCGTATTTTTTGCCTTCCCACTCTCCCCTATAAATTATACTACTGCCTTGTTTAAAGTCCGACACAGCCTCTGTGCCAAACATATACTTTTTAATAATTTCTGGCGTAACTAACGCTTCCCAAACCTTACTAGTTGGTGCATTAATTACAATTTCCGCTTTTGCGGTCAAACCTTTTGTCATAGAATTTATGTTGACTTGTAAGTACTATTATTATACAATATAAACATCCTCCGAGACCGGGCTGGGGGTGGTAAATACGCCTCTGGCTGGCTAAGACAGCAACAGCCCGGTAAAAATTCATAATCCCTAAGGAGGGATTGCACTTATACTTTTTCTCCCTGGCGCAAGCCAGGATTCGATTGAACACTCCCACCAGAGATTTTGCGGTCATTTAGGCTCCCAAAGAGCTTGGTGACCGCTCTTTTTTATGCCCAAAGCATTCCCTTAAATTCACTATTTACTACCAGTGGGACTCCGCGTAAGGATTGGATGCGTAGAGAAATTTGTTGAACAGGACAATTATGTGTCCTAGAAGACCCATTCGTACAATGCGCGCACAAGCCCTGTAACTGTTTTACAATATTCTGTTTTATTTTTATTGCTTCGTTCATAATAGTTTAAATTCGAAATTCGAATATCGAAATCCGAAAAATTGTTAAATTCTAAATATAAATTAAGAGGTTTTTCTCATTATAGAGCTAAAAATCATCATTAATTCCATTGACTCTTGAGCTAAGCGTTTTAACTGATCACTAAATTGCAAATTCGTAATATTATCTAACAGCCTTAACCAATACCTGCTTTCTTTTGCTTCCTTTCTACAAATCTTAATTTTCATAATAAAATCTTTTTTTCCTAAACATTCGTTTGCTTCTATATAATTTGCTCCGGTAGACCCAGAAGACCTTACCACTTGCTTACCATCTTCGATATTAGAAATTGTTTTAGAAAGTCTATTAACCAAAATTCTTACCTCCTGGGCAAACTTAAAAGTTCGTTCTTCTAAATCATAATTTTTTTGTTCTTTTTCCATTTTTTTATTTATGATTTGTTTCGGATTTCGAATTTGTTATTTCGAATTTTATTCCAGATTCCTAATTACCCCAACCACTTTCCCTTGCACCATCCATTCTTCTTTAGGATAAATGTCTTTATAGTCCGGGTTTTCGGCTTTTAGGTAGGCACGGTTTTTAATTTGTATAAACCTCTTAACTGTTGCTTCGTCGTGAAGCAAGGCTACTACTATGTCGTTATTTTTAGCTTCCCTGGTAGGTTTTACTATAACTAAGTCACCTTCGTAAATTCCGGCGTTTATCATACTGTCGCCCCTAACCTTTAACAAAAATACATCGCGCCGATTTTTAACCAAGCTGCTGGGTAGGTTTATCCATTCTTCTATTTGCTGTTCGGCCATATGCGGGCTACCGGCCTGGACTCTTCCCATTAACGGTACGGCTATTAAACCTTTTTCTAAACTTTCACCAAGGGCGTTTAAAACTTCTATGCCGCGAGCCTTGCCGGAAGTTTTAATATATTTAGCTTCTTCCAGTGCGTTTAAAAGTTTAGCCACGGCATTCTTAGAACTAACTTTTAAGAATGTGGCCATTTCCGAAATACTGGGCGGGAGGTTATAGTCCCGTATTTGTTTAACTATGAACCTGAGTAATTCTTTTTGTCTACCTGTAATTTCTTTTTCCATATGAGTTTTATAATTAATGATTTATGATTTGAGATTCAAGATTTAAGAGAGAAAATCAATTTTTTTTCTTAGCATATAAAGACTTTTCGAGTCCGTAAAGCATTTTTGAACAATCTTCATATTCCTTTAAAAGGAATTCCAACTTTAACTTCTTAATATAATTTCTGGCTTCTGCCATTCTAAGATGATGAACAGTTTCCCTAATTTCCCCCTGCGATCTGCTAATTGTTTCGGTAAATATATTTGTGTGTTTATTCCCGAAACCTTCTGCAAGATTAGCGGGCGCAGAGTTTGACGATCGTCTTATTTGAGAACCTAGTTCATACATCTCAAATTTTGGAAATTCCAAACTTATCTTATAAACTTCCAAAGCCAAACTGAATAACTTATTATAAACATTTAAATCAGCAACTTGCATAACTTTAATCTTTAAACTTAAATCACTAATCTAATAATATACGCTCGTTCACCTTGTGTCAAAGTATAATAAAAATAAGGTAAACGCGTGTTTACCTTAAAGTTATCCACATAATTAGTTTTTAGTTGGTAGTTAATAGTTATTAGTGAACATTTTACTAACAACTACCTCCTAAAAACTACCAACTATCTCGTATTTAACAAAAACTTAACCAAGGCCACTACCCCCTCCCAAACGTTCTTTAAGATTGGAACAGATGCCGGAAGCAAAACCACCAAAGCAATTATAAAAATAAAGTCTTTTTTTATAACTTTTAAAATTGAATAAACCAAAAACACGGCAAGTAAAATAGAAACCACCGGCCTGGTACCCGCAGGAAAATTGCCTAAAAATTGAATGTAAAGATTTTGAATTTCGTTCATAGGAACCAGTTGTATGTTGTAAGTTAATAAGTTGTATGTTGTATCATAACTTACAACCCTACAACTTACTACTTACAACTTTTTACTTTTTCAGGTTATCGCAAACCACCAAATGTTTGTAGTCAAAAATGTCTTTTATAAAACGGTCGAATGTGCCTTTACGCTCTTTAAACTCCGCCTCAGTCATTATACTATAATTTATTTCCTGATCCATCATAATTTCTAAATGCTTTAAAAAATTTTCCAGTTTTGCGGGACTGACTTTTCCAACTATTAAAATATCTACGGGCAAAGACGGTTGCCCTACAAACAGCCCGCTTAAAAATGCCGCCTTTACTTCCCCCAAATTCTTAATAGCGGAAAAAAGTTCGTCTTGATATTTGGGACCATTTTTTAATAAAAAATCTTTAATAGCCGGTAAAAGTTTATAACGACTATTAACTAAATAATACTTTTTACCTTTTTTCGAAAAACCTTTAAGCTGCCCGTGTAAAACCAGCTTGTTTAAAGTTCTAACAGTCTTTAAATACGGCACCCCTAGTCTCTTAGCAATTTCTATGGGCGAAAAACTCCGTTCCGGGGCAGCTAAAAAAAAGCTTAGGACTGCCGCGTCGGATTTAGAATTTAAAATGTCTTCAAGCATGGTCTTTACTAAATACTAATAGATACCAATATACTAATTTCGAAAAATTGACACTTAACCTTAATAAAGAAGGATTAGTATATTGGTACAAATTCGTATTTAGTAAAGTTTTCCCTTTCAATTATAGCATATTCCGAAATACGCCAAAATGTTGTATAATAATGTAGTTATTAGTTGATAGTTGGTAGGTTTTAGAAAGTCACCAAGCAAAGCTCATACTAACAACTAACAAACATCCGCCTCGGCTCGCTCAAGCACATTACAGAGTCGAGACGGGCCACCTAACAACTACTTTATGTCCCAACTAGAATCTCAAATAGCTAAAATACATTTATATAATCAAAAATCAGCCCAAAATTATGTTTTTGTAATGGCTGAAAAGGCAACGGGCTCAGACGCAGAACTTTACATGATAGCTGAACTACCCATTTTTAACCCGGCTGCCTATGCTCAATGCGAACAAATTTGTTTAGCTGTGGCCGGAAGTATGAGAAGAGCATTTAAGAGGCCACTAGAAGAAAGTTCATTTGAAAACGCCATTGCCCAAATTAACGAGGAGCTAGGTAAACTTTTAGAAAACGGGCAAGACTACTGGGTTAACAAATTTAATTGCGTATTAGCGGTAAAAAATAACAACTTGCTTACTGTTTCGACTTGTGGCAAAATCACAGCTTTTTTGTTAAGGGAAGGTAATTTTTCTGACATTGGTGTAAGCGCGGAGGAAAGCCACCCGCTAAAAACTTTTGATAGCTTTGCCACGGGAAAAATTCGCTTAGGCGATGTTTTAATTTTTTCCAATAACCAACTTTTAAACTTTCTTTCACTTGACCGCTTAAAAGAAATACTAAAAAAAGAAAACTTTTTAGCT
>CAZAED010000009.1:0-30135 GCA_964484145.1 uncultured Candidatus Saccharibacteria bacterium
GAAATTAATAACGTACCACCCGCAAGCCCATCAAGTCCGTCTGTTAGGTCTACTGCAAAACTAGTACCTACCACAACTAAAATAAAAAAAGGAATAAATAACCAACCTAAATCTATATTTCCGAAAAAAGGCAAATAAACAAAGGTAAAGTCTAGCTTGGAGTAAAACCACCACGCTCCAATTAAAGCCACTCCTGCATATAACCAGAACTTGTAACGAAACCTTAGGCCCTGACCATTATGCCCAATTTTTTTTACGTCTAACCAGTCGTCTAGTAGTCCGACTAAAGAAGCTCCTAAAAACGCCCCCAATGGAAGGAGTGTTTCTTTGCGTGTTAAAAAATTTAAACGGTGAAAATATTCGATATTTAATACTCTGTCTAAAATCCAAAATAAGCAAAGTAGAAAAATTGTTGTTCCCCAAACCAGAACTCCACCCATAGTTGGTGTTCCAGCCTTACCCGCGTGCATTTTAGTATATAGAGGAGTAGTGCCGTCGCTGCGAATATTTTTTCCAAGCTTTTTTTTATATAAAAAGTTGCTTAAAAGAGGGGTTGAAAATAAGGCGACACAAAAACTAATAGTCGCCAAAGTCAAAATTTTAGTCAAAGGCATCTGATCCATTATATTGATTTACTTCATATTCTAATAAATATTTTACCACAAAAAGCTAAAAAAACCAAATATGCTACTTCAAAGAACTATCTAGAACAAGTTGCCTTAAAAGCAGGGTGTCTTTCTCTCTTTGATTGCTATCTAAAACAATTAAAACAATTTGCCCCATATCTGTTTCAAGAACCGTTGCCATAGAACCCAAAGATTCTTTCGTATATCCGGTTTTGATTGCCAAAATATCTTGGTACTTAAGTAGCAATTTGTTGGTAGCGGAAATTATATAGCTTTTCCCTTCTTTTGAGCTAAAACTATAACTATTTTTTCGTGCAAGATTTTTAAAAGCGGGAATTTTAAAGACATTTGAAATTAGAATTTTTAAGTCAGAGGCAGTTGAAAAATTTTGTAAACTGTCAAAGCCGGCAGGATTACTAAAAGAAGTATTGCTCATTCCCAAGGCTAGTGCTTGTTCATTCATTTGCTTAACAAAATTTTTTTCTGTACTATTTTCATAAACCTGAGCGAGAGCAAATGCAGCATCATTTGCAGAGCCTATTATCATTGAATCAAAGAGGTCTTGAATTAAAACGCTGTCATTTGCTTTTAGGTTCAGTTTAGGTGATACTTGCCAAAAATACTTTGGGTCAACTTGGGCGTACTCCTTGAAATTTAAAGCATTATAAGCAACAAAACCTGTCATTAGTTTTGTTAAGCTTGCTATGGGAAGTTTACTATGTGATTTTTTTTCCGAGATCACTTCGCCACTATTTAAGTAAAATACTAAATAACTTTTGGCTTTTATTTTTTCCGGCAAGTCTGGCGGCAACTCTATACTTAAAGAAACCACCTTTTTTTCTTGTTTTGGGCCTCTGGCATCAATTTCGGCGCCCAAAACCATGCCATCAGGCTTTTTTGAAGCCTTAATTGTTGGACTTTTAGTAAAAATTTCAAAATATCCAAAAACCAGGGCGCCTAAAAACACCAAAATAGCGCATATTAGTAAAGTTTTTTGTTTTAATATCATTAAACCTGAGTATTTATATATACCTTAACATTATAGCAATTGACAGCAACTAATTTTGTGGATAATATAATTTAGTAAATAATAATAGTTAATTAATAATTGGTAACAAAAAATAGCCCAGCTCCTTTGATATTTGGACTGCTTGCTACCAATTATAAATTATTAATAATCAATTATTACAACTATGAATGAAATAAAAGTTGATGAACAAAATTTTGATAAAGAGGTATTACAATCACAGTTGCCCGTGCTAGTGGACTTTTGGGCGGAATGGTGTGGTCCCTGCAAAGCTCTTGGACCGGTAATTGAACAGTTAGCTGGGCAATACGAGGGAAAATTAAAAGTTGGCAAACTAAATGTTGACGAAAACAATAACCTAGCTATGCAGTATGGGGTTATGAGTATTCCTACAATGAAATTCTTCAAAGGTGGCAAAGTAATTGCCGAATTAATTGGTGCGCAGCCAAAAGCAAATATAGAAGAAGTAATTAAAACTGTTATTTAAGATTAGTTTAATAAAAAACCCTTATTTTTGAAATAAGGGTTTTTTTAAATACTTACTGACTGATTTGGCATTAAAACTTTTCTCTCAGTATTTTGGGGTGGTTTTGGTACTTCTGTTGGAGCCGGTTCAATAATTTGGGGCTTGCTTATAGACGCGGGCTGCTCATTTATTAAGCTTTCCATAGCACGTCCAACTTTTTCGCCTATATCAAGATTTTTTTTGCTTTGTTCCTGAGTAACGGTTTGCCAAATAGGATTCTCTTTTTTTTGCGATTTTTGCTGGGTTCTTGGTTTGTGAAAAATTTTTTCTCTATTAAACCTGTTTTGTTTAGGTTGCTCATGCTTTTCAGCGGGTGGTTTTTTTTCAGCAGGTGAAAAATTTTGTTTTGTAAGATTTGGCTTTGGATCTAAAGCAACGATAGAAGCCTTATTTTCAGGCGCTATAATTTTTTCGTTTGGAGTTTCTTGAATTAAAATAGGCTTAGCCTCTTCTGGATCTAAAAGTATTTCTTTGGCTGAATTTGTGTCAGAAATCTGCATAGCTGATTCCTGGTGATATTCCGCCCCCATCCACCTACTAATTTTTTCCTCTACTTCAGCGACGGGATTTGCGTAACGTTCTCTAGAAACTTTTATAACTTTTTCCGAAGCATTTGTTAAATAAGCATCGTTTGGGGGTAATGTAACAGCAGAGAAAGGTTCGCTGGCCATACCATTTATCATAAGTCTTAAAACAATATTATATTTAGGCAAGTTTACCAAATCGTTTGGGGTAAAGGTAGGTTCAAATTCAGTTTCCATAAATTCGGCATCAGCTGCACCGATTCTAAATACCACAATAGTTCCAACGTTGCCAAAAATTGCATCTCTAACTTTAGTATTTTTGTCTTGTTCAAGCTGGGCTATGTACTGGTGACCAACAATTAAGTTAAGTCGGTATTTTCGAGCTTCGCTCAAAATTGTGGCAAAACTGTCGGTTGCAAAATTTTGAAATTCGTCAACGTACAAATAAAAATCTTTGCGATCTTTTTCTGAAATATCTGTTCTGGACATTGCGGCTAACTGGAGCTTTGTAACTATCATGGCACCCAAAAGAGCTGAATTATCCTCCCCCACTTTGCCCTTAGATAAATCCATAATCAAAATTTTGTTCTGGTCCATGACCTCGCGCAAATCTATGGTGCTTTTGGGTTGTCCAACTATGTTTCGAATAATTCCACTACTTAAAAATTGTCCGACTTTATTTTGAATTGGAGCAATAGCTTCGGTCCTGTATTTTTCGTTATAGTTAGCAAATTCGTCTACCCAAAAACTGCGGACAACAGGATCTTTAATATTGTCTACAATTTTTTTGCGGTATTTTTTGTCTACGTACATCCTGGTAATACCCAAAAGAGTATTACCAGGACTATCTAAAAGGGCTAAAACTGTATTATTTAAAATATATTCCATTCTCGCAGACCACAAATTTGCCCAAATTTTAGTAAAAACCCCCATAAGGCCGCTGGCCACCAAATGTTTATATTTAGCGTCGACGGCTTCTAGAATGTTAAAAGCCACCGGGAATTCTAAGTCTGCAGGGTTAAAATACACTACATCGTTTAGTCTAGATGGCGGTATGCAATTTAAAATTCTTTGTACTGAATCGCCATGAGGGTCTAAAAATGCAATGCCATGACCGTTACGTATATCTTGAATGGCCATGTTTTCCATCATACTGGTTTTTCCCATACCAGTTTTACCTATTAAATACATATGCCTTCTGCGGTCGTCGGTCTTAATACCAAAAGGCACTTCTTTGTTTCGGAAGTTGGTTTTGGCGAATACTGTAATTTTCCCTTCGTGGTTTTCCATAAACTATTTAAATGTCGGCAATAGGTAAATTTGCCGGTGGCCTTGAAGTTTTGCTTGCTACAGCCTGAACATTTGCAGGCCCCGCAATTCCTTCTTTGGTAATTGGGAAATGAAATAAAGTAGCTAACTCTTCTGTGCTAAGTAAAAATTTTGGCGAACCTACATATGTGCTCCTGGCTTTATAACCTCTTAAAAACCAAAACTTTCTGTCATTGGTTATCCACCTTAAAATTGGACCTTCTAAAGCTTCAGAAAAATATGGGTCGACTTTTGTCCAAATTTTCATATCACTTTTAATTGTGTTATGAATGCCGGCCCCACCCCCGGGTATAAACTGTCTTATTGCACCAATAAGCTCAAAACGTCTGCCCTTGTCATATTTGTCTTTTGGCGCTATGTATATGAGTCTGATTTTAGTATTATAGCAGGCTTTGTTCAATTTTTTTTCAATTAAGCCAACGCGCTGTTTTTCCCCTTCGCTCATATTGAGCCAGTTATTCCGCGGTTTGTTTTCATTGTGATCGCCGTGGCCATGCCCGCCTCCGAAAACCGCTTCTTTAAGACTAAAATGCGAGAACCACTCAATAGGTTTAAGAAAAAAACCAAGTATACTTGCTTCATGAGGCATTTCTTCTCCGGTTAACTCTTTGATTTTTTTGATTGCCCTGTGTTCCCATTCGTTATTTTGAATAGGCTGAATTAGTATTTGCAAAGCCAAAACTTCATGGGGCTTAATTCTCTCCATTGTCTCTATTACATTTGAGAGAGGGTCAATAATCTTTTCTTCTGCTGTTGGGTGCTCAAAGTCTATGTATGTTTTTATGGGTATAACGCTATCATTAGTCATTTTTAATTCGGTACCGAAAAAGTCGTACTCGTTATCTGTTTTATATACGTCTAAATTAAAATTCTCCATATAATCCCGTACTTCCTGAATTTCAGCAGTCGGGTACTGGGAATAAAAAGCAGACTCAACTAAATGTTGACTTTTTTTTGGCGTTCTTATAATAAAGGAAACTTGGCCACCCAGAGAAACTATTTCTAACGTATACCACAACTGGAATTTTCCTTCCATATAGACTTCGTTCCAAGTATAACCTCTGTGCAGAGCGTGCATTTGGGAAAAAATATTTTCAACGGCCAAAGTACTGACCATATTCTCCTTAGGTACCAAGATTCTTAAAAAGACCCATTCTGTACTAAGTAAAAAATGATGCTGGATTTCTTCAAGGTAGGAAAACTTAAACATGTGGTAAAAACCCACAATAAAAAGCAGCCATCCATAATAATCATAAAAGATGGTCCAAATCATTTGCAATATTTCGGGTGGGTGCGGAAAAAGTGCGCTTAAAAACTGCATTTTTGTTTCTTTTGATTTACTAAATACAAATAATTACTAATATACTAATTCCCAAAGCTTTTTTATTCGTATGTTCGTATCAATTAGTATTTAGTAAATAAACAAAGGCTATACTGCGAGTGCGTATAAATTTCTACCAACTTTATTAAATAATTTTCTATTAGAGAGACCTACTAAAATAGTATTTTTCTTAACCATTCTGCGTTTTAGTACTTCTTCTATTATTTTATCACGCGAAAGAGGTTGGTTTGAATCAACTAAAACTTCTTTAATAACATCTGCTACAACACCGGGCTTATAACCCCATTCGGAAAGAGCGTAAATGCCGCGACCGACTAATACAAAACGGGTGTCTTTTATGAGCTCATTATGAACTGTTTCTTTAAAAGCTTTCCTATTGTCAAAACCGGCTTTGTTAATTGCCTCAGTTATTTCGCCATAATGCAAAGGCTTTTTAGTGTTTTTCATAACTAAATAAGCTTTGTCCCCTACATCTCTTGGCTTTATTTCTTTCCATGTTCCAAGACCCCATTCTTCAAAAACATTTTTTTCAATTTCTAACGCAAGACTTAAAAAGTTTAAAATGACTTTATCGGAAAGTTCGTTTTGATTTTCTTTGTAAAATTCAGTTTCTTTAAAGTGCTTAACAAAATCTTGGGAAGCAATAGGTTTCTGGTGATTTTCAAGAATTTTTTTACTTACTTCCGTGCTTTTGTTAAGAAGGTCGTTGTTAAACAGAACATAAACCCAAGCCTTTTTATAATTTTCGTGAATAAAATTATCTAATTCTTCTATTAGATGTAAAAGAAAAATAACTGCGTTGCGTTCAGCCACAGACTGTAAATTAAGCCTCATTAGTAAATTTTCCTCAGCAATTACGCGGCCGTGTTCAGCAACTAAATTGAGCAAAAACTCTTTTGCTTTAGAAAAACTCTGACTTTTTACAGAATTCTTTTTTAAGTGCTTTAAAATGTCTTTTTCTATTTGTCTAACACGCTCACGTGTTAAATTATGCTCTTGCCCAATTGCAGCAAGAGTTTTTTCTTCATGGTTTTCTAAACCATAACGATGCCGTAGTATTTTTTTATCGCGCTCTTTTTCAACTAAATTTAAAATTTCCCGCAAAGTTTCTTCGGGTTTAAATTCAAGTAAATTAACACTTTGTCTATTAGTAATAATGGTATCTAAAATTCCCATAAAATTTGACACTTAAACAAAAAGTACCTTTTTTAGTAAAGATAGTTAACAACCAAAGTATAGCATAAATATGAAAACTTGTCAACAAATAAACCCCCCTTAGTCAAGGGGGGTTTATTTGTTTAAGTAAACTCGCTTATTTAGAAGCTTTTCTATGCCAGAGCATTAGAACAGGACTTGCAATGAATATTGACGAATAAGTGCCAATAATTATGCCTACAAACAAGGCCAGTACAAAATTTCTTATAGTTTCCCCACCGAACAACAAAAGGGAGAATAGGACAAATAGTACTGTTAAGCTGGTATTTAAGGATCTAACGATTGTTTGTGCAATACTGTGGTTAACTACGAAATCTAAGGTCTGGCCGGCATAAATTTTAAGGTTTTCTCGAATTCTATCAAAAACTACTATTGTATCGTGGACAGAAAAGCCCAAAACTGTTAAAAGGGCGGTAACGAACATACTATCTATTTCAACTCCTTTAAAATGTCCTAGAAGCGAGAAAAAGCCCAAAACAAAGAGCAAGTCGTGCAAAAGAGCTATAATTGCAGCCCACCCAAAACGCCAAGAAGTCATTGGTTTTGGAACTTTCCTAAATGCATAGGAAATATAAAAGACTATTCCGAGAGAAACCAAAATAAGCTGATAAAAAGCGTTCTTTGTTAATTCTTTACCAATAACCGGACCAATGGACTGAAATTGCTGCTCCGTAAAGTCCCCTGCCGATTCTCGGATCTTTACAAGCATTTCGTCGTGTTTTTCTTTTTCAAGCGAAGGGGTTTTTATTATTAAAGAATTATTTTCAGAGGGCTGCAACAAAAAACCTGTAATACCTGTTTTTTGCATTGCCGATTGAACCGAGTTTATTTCGTAGTTTCTAGTAAACTTAATTTCTGTTAAGGTACCACCTTTAAAGTCTATGCCCAAACGAAGTCCAAACATAGACAGGGAGATTATACCAAATAAGAGTATTAAACCTGAAATAGCAAACCAGAATTTATAATATTTTAGAGTATTAAACATAATTTAATTTTTTCCCTCATTTTTACTTACCCCAAACAACCACGGATGAGTTAAGATATTATTGCCAATAAATAATTTTAAAAATGTTTTAGTAACAGAAATGGCGGTAAACATTGAAATTAAAATCCCAATTGCCAAAGTCACCGCAAACCCCTTTATTGATGGGGTGCCGAACGCATATAAAATAACAGTTGTTATTAAACTGGAAACGTTTGAATCACGAATAGAAAGCCAAGCTCTGGAAAAACCGTCTTCTACTGCTTTTTCAATGTCTTTACCAGATCTAATTTCTTCTTTAAGTCTTTCAAAAATTAAAATATTTGCATCTACTGCCATACCAACAGACAATATAAAACCAGCAATTCCACCTAATGTTAGAGTCACGGGCGAAAGCGCGCCTAAAAGCATTAATACAATATATGAACCAAGCGCAATAATTCCAAACCTGCCATCCACAGCCAAACCCAGAAAAAAGAACAGCCCGACTAACAACACAGCTGTAAAAGAAATACCTACTTTAAATACAGCAAGAGAAATTAAAGTATAAACGAGCAAGGCGCAAACAGCTAAAAAACCCGGAAAACGATAAAAAACTAACATAAAAATAACAATTAGACATAAGCCTATTAATCCGGCCATAACTGACTTATGCACAGACTCTTTCCCTAAAGTCGCGCCTACATTTTGCTGAGAAATAAGCTTTATAGGAACTGGTAAAGCTCCGCTATTAAGCCTGCTTGCAAGTTGCTTTGCTTCAGCCACAGTAAAATTTCCAGAAACAATTGCTATTCCGTCGGTAATTGCTGTTTGAACTGTAGGAGCACTAATAACCTGGCCGTCTAAAATAATAGCCACTGGCTTTTGTAAGTTTGCAGAGGTAATTTCTGAAAAAAGCTTTTTTCCTTCGTCATTGAATTCTAACCTAACCACCACTTCATTAGTTAAGCCGGTCTGGCCTTGAAAGTCCACCGAGGCTTTTTTAAGCTGCTTGCCGGAAAGTCCAGTAGGTAGCCAGGAACCTAAAGGGTCTATTGTTACCACACCTTTCTCATCTGCTTTAGCTTCCGGAGGGTTTGGATTTTGGGTTCTAAATTCCAAATACGGAGTTTGGCCAATTTGTTTAATGGCTTCATTTACGTCTTTAATACCCGGAAGTTCAATAATTATTCGGTCTGTGCCCGAAACTTGAACCTGGGGCTCTGCTACTCCAAAACTATTAACCCTGCGCTCAATAATGTCACGGATTGCAGACAATGCATCGGCTTGAGTTTCTTTTGGAACGTCTTTAAAGTCAGCTTGGTAAGCTAAATGGCTGCCGCCTTGCAAATCTAAGCCAAGCCTAATTTTAAATTCTTGCTTAACAGGGATTTTTAAAGCAGTTAAATCAAATTTACTGCCTTTTGGGTAAACAACAAAAGCTGCTGCTGCGGTTATGGCTAAAACACCAATAAATGTAATTATTTGCTTTAATCTTGGGTTCATGTGAATATTTTTCGGTCAATTTTTTAACTCTGCTGATTATATCAAAAGCCCAAAATAAGGGCAAGTTTATTTATGTTACTTAATAACAATTTTGGTGCCTAAATCTGCCCAATTATATAGGCTTTCTATATCTTCATAAGAAACATTTATACAACCGTGGCTCATTGGTTGACCAAAATTACTATGCCAGTAAGCGCCGTGTATATATAAATTACCTTTTTTTTGGTATTTAAAAAGCAGATTCCATTTTGTATTCGGATAAAAATAAGCTCCGCCTTTAACTCCATAGGTTACAGAAGGACTTTTTTTTAAAATTGTAAACTCGCCTTTTGGCGTTGGCATTTTTGCCACCCCGCTAGAAATTTTTATTTTGTTTAGTTCATAAGGGCCCAAAAAATACGAAAGACTTTGTTCTCTTAAACTAACAGAAATACTTTTAGTTAATTTATCGTCTGAATTTTTATTTGGGTCATAACCGTTGGTAATTTCTAGCCCATCCACATAACCGTCTTCGTCTGTATCGGCTAAGTTAGTATTAGTTTTATAAATATTTATTTCGTCATAATCCGAAAGGCCGTCTAAGTCCGTATCCATACTCTTTAACATTTCGTCATTATAGTGAAAAACACCAACCGGGGCTTCTTGGGCATTTATACTAAGCGGCAAAAAATAAAATATTATAATGCAAATTAAAATTTTATATCGCATTTAAGTACTCTTCTATTTTATTTTTTTGATTTTCAAGCCACAAAATATTAGACTCAACCCTTTCTAAAATTTGCTCAACTGTTCTTTGCATACCTTTCGCCGGATGTTTTTTAAAGAAACCCTTAAGCTCTTTAAATTCTTTCTCTGTATTCATTAAACTTAAAGGTTTAAGCATTCTTCCAAGCATATGACCGCTACTAGGATAACGCTTATTTAGCTCTTTCCAATTTTTTTGAACATATTTCCAAGCTAAAGTTCGACCATAGGGGTTTGCAATAACTCCGGCTATAATCATTGGGGCATCTTGCAAACGAACTTCTTTTGACATTGCGAAATTCAAGGTTTTCTCTAGAAGTTTTGTGTCTAAAAAATTTGCCAAAGCACGGCCAAGGCGGTTTTTTTCCTCATTTAGCGTTTCATTTTTATAGCTATTAACAAATTTTTTATATTCCTTCTCTCCCCCATTTTCTGCTACAACACGATAGACCATTCCCCTTAAGTCTGCCGCGACTTTTCCACTCTTAAAAATATCTTTGGCTTTTTTTATAACATCTTGACCTCCAAAGGAGGCGTAATTAGACAAAACCAAGCTCCTTAAAAGCCCTTGCGTATGAGTTTCGTTTTTATGCGGTTTAAAGCCTAAACGTATTACCTCTTTTTTAAAAATATTTTTAGCAAAATTTTTATATTTCTTTTCAAAAGGCTGGTTAAAAATTAATTGATGAACCAAATTAAGCCCCGCGGATATTTCCGTCCAAACAGTGTAGTCTGTTTCATTTACGTACGCCAAAGTTAATTCGAGTGCCTGGGACGTAGGTAACTCTTGAGCTTCCGCGGTAGCAAAGGCGTCCCGAATAATCCCCAGTCGGTCAATTGCCGGTAAAGACTTATTTTTTATAGTAGAATGCAGCTGATTTAGCATTTGCGCCGGGTAGTCCACCCTATAAAACCCCGTCTCTCCGGAGTTTATTTTAATTGATTGCGATGTATTTATAATTAAATTCATCGATTTTTCTGACATCAGACTTTCCACTTTTCGAAGATCCGCCGTAGTTTTAGCGGAAGAGGACAACTTTCCACTTTCAATTTTTATTGGTATTTGCCAAACTGTTTTATCGATAGAATCTTTTTTCGACAAAGCTGAAGAAAAATACCTTGTTTGGGTTATTTCCAAACCTTTTGGCTTTTGCACAACTTTTAATACCGGGTAACCCGGCATTTTTGTCCAGGTTTCCATAATTTTGGCTACCGGTTTTTTGGAAATTTTTTCAAAGGCATTCCATAAATCTACAGTTTTAGTATTTTGGTAAGCGTGCTTTTTTAAATAGTGTCTTAGCCCGTCTCTAAAGTTTTTTTCGCCCAAATAGTTGGCCAGCATCCTTATTACGCTCGCGCCTTTGCTGTAGCTTACTTCGTCAAAAATTTCACCAATCTCATCCGGATGCCCAACCTCTACTTCTATTGGGTGGGTATTTTTTAGACCGTCTAAACGTAAAGCCACGCCTAAGTCGGCGTAAGCAAATTGTGTCCAAATATCCCAGTGAGGGAAAAGCTCGTTTACAGCCAAATATTCTATATATGAAGCAAAGCCCTCATTTAACCAAAGGTCTGTCCACCAATGCATAGTCACTAAGTTTCCAAACCACTGGTGTGCTAATTCGTGTGCAATAACCAAAGCCACCCACTGCTTGTTAGAAGCTGAGGAGTGCTCGGGGTCAACTAGTAAAGCTGATTCTCTGTAAGTTACCGCACCCCAGTTTTCCATAGCTCCGTGAGAAAAATCTGGGATCGCAATTAGGTCCAATATTGGAAGCGGATAATTTATAGCAAAATATTTTTCGTAGAAATCTAAAATTTTAATTGCGGTATCCAGCGCAAACTTAGCCTGATGTTTTTTTCCGGGCGTGACAAACACTCTTACTTTAACTCCGCGCTTGGTAGCGCCTTCTATAAATTCAAAATCGCCCACTATAAAAGCTAACAAATATGTGGACATTTTAGGCGTGGGGGCAAATTGCACAGCTTTGTAGCCACCATCATGTTCTTTTATGGAACTTTCGATGGTATTTGATATTGCAGTAAGCCCCGGCGGAACCATAATAGTTACATCAAACACCGCCTTTTGAGCGGGCTCGTCAAAGCAAGGAAAAGCTCTACGCGCGTCTGTGGCCTCAAACTGCGTGGTAGCCAAATGTTTTTCTTTACCGTCGTGTATATAACGACTCCTATAAAACCCTCGCATATAGTTGTTTAAAACACCTTTGAATTTGAGTGATAATTTCCCTTTGCCCTTTGGTAATTTTTTTGAAAAAGTTATGGTTGCAGTCTCGGCTTTAGTATTGTATTTTAACTTGTTACTCGTCACGCGTAACCCGCCACTTAAATAGCTAACATCTGAGATCTTTAGTTCCTTCGCGTGGAGAGTTATCTCACTTACCGATTTTTCTAAATGTAATTCAATTCCCTCTTCCCCTTCAAACAAAAAACCCTCTAAGTCCGGTTTAACCGTTAACTCGTAGCGTTCTGGTTTTATATAGTGCGGTAGTCTAACTTTATTCATATTATCTAAGCTTTCGTTAAATACTTTTTTAATTTTGTAATAGCAACTCCTCTTGGACTTAAAGTGAAATTCTTATCAGCTTTTAATTCAGATAGAGTTTTAGTAAAACCCTCCGGCATAAAAATTGGGTCATAACCAAAGCCCCACTTACCTTTTGGTTTAGTTATTTTGCCTTTTAATTCTCCTGCAAAATACTTAATGCTCTTAGAATTTTCAGCTAAAGCAATACAGGTTATTGCCCGAGCTTTAAAATCGCCCATTTTGTTACACATTTCGTAAATAGCTTTAGTGCCAATGGCTACATTAAACCATTTTATAAACGGTCCCGGAAGTTTATAGTCAAAACAACTTAAGTACAAAGAGCTGTCGTCTATTATAAACGGCCCGGCATGATGTTTAAAAGCCTGCTTTAGCTTATGTTCAATAACTTTTTTGGAGTCTATTTCCTGAATTTCGTCCAAATCTATATTTAACTGTTCTATTTTTATAGGCGCCAGCAAATTGCTTATTTCAAAAACCTTTGCTTTATTGCCGGTTACAAATTTTAAAACTTTATTTTTTTCCATGACATTCATTCATTAATTTCCCGCTTTTGCAAAAACATTTAGGATTACGTCTAAAAAAGTTTTCTACAGGTTCAAGTAAGGGGCTTGGCAGGTTGTTTAAGTTAAACCACGCAATTTTTTCGCATTTTTGGGGTTCTAAATTTTGCGGCTCGCCACTCCACTTTGTGGCAAAATAGTCTAAATTTACATAATGCCTGTCCGGCATTATGTTGTTATTTACCGCCCACATTTCGGCTTCTTCTATTTTTAAACCGACTTCTTCCATTGTTTCTCTCTTAACTGTATCTATAAACTCTTCGCCAATTTCCAAATGCCCGCCAGGCGGACACCAAGTTCCAGCTCCGGCCGAGCCTTTACGTAGCATTAATAAAAGCTGATTTTGCGAATTTAAAATATATACCCCAATTCCAATTTTAGGTCTTTGTTTTTCCATCTTTAAATCTTAAATTTTTTGCTTCTTCGGGACTTAAGCCCTGGTCTTTTAAATATTTACTTTCTCCGATTGCGAGTTGTTTCCCTGTATAATTTATTGCGATTAAACCTTGCTGTATTTTTTCAGGGCTTGCTGCTTCTACTTCTGCTCTAGGCTTTACTTTTTCCGAAGGGTACTCGTCAATTTCAAAGATACAATCACCTAACTTAAAAGTTTCTCTGTGTTTGTCTACGTGAGAGTATAATTGTATGCCCTGATTTTTAAGAAATTTCAAAATATGATCATTATTTTTTAAAATTACTTCTTCTTCCTGTCTATTTTTAACACTTCCCATTTCTTTTAGAGGTCCTTTTACAGTAAAGGAAAGGATCTCACCATCCTTTCTGAGCCTTAAAGTATATTTTTCAGGATTTTGAAGATTATTTTTAGGAGTTAATTCAAAAAAACTATACATACCCGGCAGCTCTACGTTATAACCAAGTAAACTAAAAACCCTGGCGAAGTTTTCGTTCTGACTCGGATCCACGTCGTCTGATATCATTTCATATTTCCCTTGAGGCTGCTTATAGTCTTTGGGTAATTTATAACGGTCGGTATAAACTCTCCTTTTAGGCCTAATTAGCTCAGCTCCAGCTGCAAGCAGTTGCTGTTTAAAACCCACAGCTTCTATGGCCGGCAAAGTAGTCTCAAGCTCTTCGTGAAAACTAACTTCGGGCATTTCGCCACCTGATGAAATTTTTTTTAAGAAATTGGGTAACTTTTCAAACATAAAATAAAATGCCTATGTATTAGGCATTTTATTAAACTTTTAAGTTTTGAGCAAATATTAAGCTTTTACTTCTTCCTCTTTTGCGTGATCGTGTCCAGCATGCTCGTCTACGCCCGCTTTTTGCATAGCCTCACGCTTTTCAGTATTAAGCTTTTTTATAACTTCGTTAACTTTGTCGGAATACTCTTTTAATTTAACGTCGCCATTAACCATAAGCTCAGCAATTTCTTCCGGCTTTTGCTTGGTTAATATAGCTAAAATCATAACCAAACTGGAAGTAGACCACAAGCCGTTTTCCATTTGTCTTTGAGCCATAGCTAATTCATAAAGCATACTTTCTGTTTTTGATGGTTGTTTTTTGAGGTAGTCTTTGGACATTTGAGTAATTTAAGAATTAAGATTTATGATTTAAGATTTCTTTGCCATATTATTCTGATGCTCTTGTGTGTTTAGTAATCCACACTTCTTATATTTTTTTCCAGAGCCACATAAGTATCAAACTTATTACACTTGTAATAGCTGCAATTAGAGAAAACCATACCTCGGGCTTCTTATACCAAGATTTTGATATTTCCCTTTGAATCGCTTCGAGATGCATGCGCGATTGTTCAGGAGCTTCGGGATAAATTTTGATAAAACTATTGGCCATACATTTATTTTTTCTTCCCCATCAAAATCTGATGCTCCTGGGTATTCAATAATCCACACTTCTTATACTTTTTTCCGCTTCCACAGGGACACGGGTCGTTGCGGCCTACTTCCGATGAATTATTATCTGTGGCCGATGATATCACGCTCTCAGATGCAGCAGAATTTAACACAATGTTTTTGGGTGGTTGGGGTTGTTGTTGTATTTGCGCCTGGATTTTAAATATCATGTAGACCATTTGCTTATTTATTTCAGCAATTAGTCTTTGGAACATTATATGTCCCTCTTTTTTGTATTCAACCAGCGGGTCGCGCTGACCATAGCCCCTAAGCCTTACCGAGTCACGTAAGTGGTCCATGGTGTCTAAATGCTCCATCCAGAGTTCGTCTATGCTTTGTAAGGCTACAAAACGAAGCGCGCCGTCAAACACTTCAGGACCCATTTCAGTTTCTTTTTTTGTAAATAATTCTTCCGCAACCTTATTCAGCTCATCTGTTACGGCAAATTCTTCGTCTGCCGCATTTTCCGAAGCCTGTTTAATACGATCTTTTAAAGCACTGTCTACGGGCATTAAAGTTCCCGCGGACTTTATTACTTCCTCTAACGCGTCGCCATTAGTTTCCACCACTGACTGAAAACCAAATTTTACTACATCGGCAATTTCGTCTTTTATTAAGCTTAGGTATTCATCCCTTAAATGCTTCTCGTCTTCTTTTAAATCCGATGGCTTAACTACGCCTGGTAAATACTTTCTGCGCAGTTTGTAAATGTGATTACGCTGGTGGTTGAGTACATCGTCAAATTCCAGTACGTGCTTACGAGTGTCAAAGTTAAGACCTTCAATTTTCTTTTGGGCAGATTCTATAGACTTTGAAACCATGCCGGCCTCAATTGGTTGATCATCAGGCAACCCCAATGTTGTCATTAAAGATTTCATACGCTCGCCGCCAAATAGGCGCATAAGGTCATCTTCCATGGAAACAAAGAATTGGCTGCTTCCTGGGTCACCCTGACGGCCGCTACGGCCACGTAGCTGGTTGTCTATACGGCGCGATTCATGTCGCTCTGTACCTAAAACATGAAGGCCTCCCGCTTTTCTAACTTCTTCAGCTTCGGCTATATCAACCGGGTTACCACCAAGCAAAATGTCTACGCCACGGCCTGCAATATTAGTTGCAAGGGTAATTTGACCAAGGCGTCCGGCCTGCGCAATTATTTGTGCTTCACGTTCGTGGTTTTTAGCATTTAAAATTTCAAAAGGTAGTCCTTCATTTTTTAAGTGTTCTGCCAACATTTCATTTTTAGCAATTGAAACTGTACCAATTAACACAGGCTGACCAATTTTATGACGTTCTTTTATTTCTTTGGCAATGGCTATAAACTTTGCTTCCTCGGTTTTATAAACCATATCCTGCGTATCTTTACGCTGATTTGGTTTGTTGGTAGGAATTTGTTCTACAGTTAACTGGTAAATTTTAAAGAATTCTTCTTCTTCGGTTTTAGCCGTACCGGTCATACCGGAAAGGAACCAATAAAGTCTAAATAAATTTTGAAAGGTAATAGTCGCTAAAGTTTTACTTTCCGCTTGAATTTTTACACCTTCTTTTGCTTCAATAGCCTGATGAAGACCTTCGCTGTAGCGGCGCCCGAACATCATACGGCCGGTAAATTCGTCTACAATAATAATTTCTCCGTCTTTAACTACATAGTCGCGGTCTTTTTTAAACAAAGTTTTTGCCTTTACAGCCTGCTCTATATGATGAATAGTAGTTACGCCCTTGCTTGTATCGTAAATGTTATCTACACCTAATATTTTTTCTATTTTAGTTATACCGGCGTCTGTAAGCGATGTTGCTTTCTTTTTTTCGTCTACAATGTAGTCACTCGACTCATCGAGCTTTTCCACCATTTTCGCAAAATCGTTATATTTGGAAGTTGCGTCCATGTCTGGACTACTAATAATTAGAGGCGTACGAGCTTCATCTATTAAGATTGAGTCAACTTCGTCCACAATTGCAAAAAATAGTTCGCGCTGCGAAAGCTGCGAAGCGTGCTGCGCCATATTGTCACGCAAATAGTCAAAACCAAGTTCGTTGTTAGTGGCATAAGTTATGTCGGCCGCGTAAGCCTCTTTGCGGGAAACTTTACGCATATGCTTTACGTCTAAAACAAGCCCCTGTACTTGTCCTTCTACGGCTTTAATTTCTTCTTCGTCCGGCTGATAGGTTGGGTCGTAAAGGAATGATGCCTCGTGTTGAATAGATGCGACAGATAAACCTAAATAATGGTAAATTGGTCCCATTAAAGAAGCTTGCCAACGAGCCAAATAGTCGTTAACAGTAACTAAGTGCGCGCCCTTGCCGGCTAATGCATATAAAACTAAGGGTAAAGCCGCTGTTAAAGTTTTACCTTCACCAGTTTTCATTTCAGCTATCCGGTTGTCAGACAAAGCCATACCGCCGACAATTTGCACGTCATAATGCCTTTGCGCAATTGTTCTTTTTGCCGCTTCTCTAACCAGTGCAAAAACCCGAGGGCGGATTTGTTTTAACTGTTCGGAAATTTCATCTTTCGATGTGAATTTACTAATTTCCAATTTCCAATTTCCAATTTCGGTTTTTATCTGTTCCTCGGTTAACCTAGATACTTCGTCGGCAAAAGAATTTACCACGTCCAAACCGCCTTGGTACTTTTCCAAAGCTCCCTTTTCCCCACCAAATAATTTGCTAAAAAATGACATAGTAGTTTTAAACAATATAACTCTCTCCAAGAATTGCAGAGATGTCCCGCATTTGCGGGACAGAGAGGTTGATATTAACGTCTTTAAATGCCTCGATATTATACTATATAATAACCCATTTGAAAACCCTAAAAAACAATGTAAAAGGCGGAAAGATTTTCATCTTCCGCCCTTTTTGGTTATGACTACGAACTTCCGAGCGAACTCGGCCGCCGTTATCACCCACCTGTCGATGCCCCCGAAAAAAGTTGCGGTTAAAAAAGTTACGGTAACATTGTTACCATCGACTTCGTGGGCAACCTGTTCGCCCCTTTTTCGGCCCCGGGCAGCAAAAATCAGCTTTGCCGTCGCCACTCTGGGTAGCTGATCGCCGGTAAACATATTTCCCTCATTCTTCGCAGGCAAGCCAGCGCACTTGTTAATCCCACATTGTGTATTTGCGCTGGCAACTAGCGGCCAAATAACCAATTGCCAATTCAAATTTTCGGGTCCTTTTGCACTAGCGTACTAGCCTGCCCGCCGAAGCTTTAGCGAAGGAGGGTACGTTGAAACATAAAAAGTGGGGCGGCAGGTTTTTTAGGCCTGCCGCAATTGCTTGAGCTCGTCGCTTAATCCTCGCTCCATCCGCCGCTTGCAACGTTTGAAAAATCGTAAACTTGCTGATGCTCTGGTTTATGCTGGGCCAGCAATGCTTCAATAGCCGGGTAGTACCTCTCGTCAACCATCGCGCTAGTGATTTTATTAGTTCCATCTGCTTCAGAACGAAGATCGATATGTGCGACATTCGCTCCATTTCGTTTTAATGTAACTTCAATGGTTATCGATCCCAGAACTGCTCCATCCAATAATAACGAACCCAGAATCTCGGAAATTTTTTCAAACACTTTTCCCTCTTTCCTTGCAAGCGAGTACCCAAGCGCTCTTACCGCCTGCATTGTAGTTTTGCGCTGGATTACAAACACATCGCGAACCTTTTGCACTATTGTACTAGTACGCTAAAGCATTAGGATGTGGATCCTTGCCAAAACAAAACCACCTTCCGCAAAGGAAGGTGGTTAGAAAGAAGATTAATCCGCCGGCTGGCGGAAACACTAAACCACAAACTTTGCGAAAGAAGGCAAAGTCCACCAAGCTGACACTGTATATTTTATAACTGCTTTACTCATATTACTAGCTTATACCACAACAAAACCTTTGTCAACAGCGTACTAGTACGCTGAAACACGAGCAGTCAGATTAGTTGTCAACATTATTGATGTAAAAGGCTTTATGTGCTACCGTACTAGTACACTAACTATACTAACGTGAAAGGTTTATGCAATACAAACACGAATATGGCGTGGAGCTAGAAAAACTAATTGAAAAAATTGGGCAGAGTAAAGACAAAAAACTTATGAGAGAGTTTTTATTCGATTTGCTTTCCCCTGCTGAATACCGGGAATTGTCGGTTCGTTGGCAAATTATTAAAATGCTTGAACAAAAAGTTCCCCACAGGGAAATTGCGAAAAAACTTAAGGTTAGCGTTGCAACCATAAACCGGGGCAGTATGGAACTGGCCAACAAAAAAGGCGGCTTTAAAGCCGCCCTAAGTAAATATTCTAAATAAATAAGCTACACTAGCTTAGCTTCTCGTCTGGCTTTTTTTATTTTGCTTAATTTCTTGTCTTTAAGCTTAGCTAACTGCTCTTTAATTTTAGGCATTACCAAGTCCATTGCTGAATAAAAATCCATACCGTAACTTTCCGCGTAACAACCGTTAGGTTTTATGTCTACTTCCGCGCGGTTAAACATGCCGTTTTTGTGGCGCTTAGACACTTCTAGTTCAACATGCACCTTATGCTCTGGCTTTAAAAACTTTTCTATGGTAGATATTTTGTCTTCAACAAAGGCTTTAATTGCTGGGGTTAAGGTTGTGTTGGTTGCTTTGTAGCTAATATTCATAGGTAGATTGAGATGATTGATCAAGATTGACCATGAGTAGCATGATTTATTCTTGTTCAATCTTTTAATTCTTTTAAATCTTGTTCAATATAACTATTATATCACACTAATTCTTTTAAATCAGACTCGGAAAAACCTATTAATTCCGGTTCAATGTGGATATTAATTTGGAGTTTATCGTAAATGGTTTTTTTAACCATTTTTGCCAAATTTAGAACATCTTTGGCTATAGCAAGGCCTGTTTTATTTATAATTACCAAAGGCTGATTTTTGTTAATAGCCGCGCCGCCAAACTCTAAGTCTTTTATACCGCAAAGTTCAAATAAAAATGCTGTGGGAATTTTAATATATTTACCATCTGTGAATTTTTTACTATCAAGCCCGTTAAATTCTGCTTCTCCCCATAATTCCTTAACTTTATTTGCAATGCCCTCGTACCCGGTCTGGCCTGTAACATAATTTTTAAAAAACGAGCCGGCATTGCCCAAAACCGCCTCTGTAGGAAACGGAAATTTACCATCGCGAATGTCTATAACAGATTGGCGAATGGCTAAAAGAGTTGGATTGGGTGTGCCAGAAAACCTTACGGCTAAATCGCGATAATTTAAAATAGGACTTAGTTTTTTTGAAAGTTTAAAAACAATATTAAAAATTATGTAACGCCCTTTTTGTGTAGTGTTAAAAATACTACTTCGGTAGGCGAAACCACAATCGCTATTTTTAAGGCTGGTAATTTCGTGGGTTTTGGTATCAAAAACCGTTACAGACTCAATAACATTTTTTGCTTCTTGTCCGTAAGCGCCAACGTTCTGAACAGCAATAGCACCGGTTGAGCCCGGAATATGCGACAAATTTTCTATCCCCCACCAGTTATTTTTAACCGCAAAAGCAACAACACTGTCCCAGTTTTCTCCGGACGCGACTTTAAGCGTTACTTCTTCGTCAGTTTCCGACACAACTTCAATCCCGCTATTAATAATTCGCATAACAAGGCCGTTAAAACCGTTGTCCGATATTAAAACATTACTCCCGCCGCCCAAAATAAACACGGGCAAATTTTTTTCTTTTGCAAATTCAAAAGCCGTTAAAGCGTCGAACTGGTCTTTAACCTCACAAAAATATTTTGCCTTACCACCAATTTTAAATGTGGTAAAAGGAGCAAGTAATATATTTTCTTTAATTTGCATTAGCTTTTCAAATTTTGTAACTCTTTATATTTTTTATCAAGTTCTTCTATTACGTCGATGACTGTGGAATTATCTTTAAAATTCTCACTTTTAAGCTCCAATAGAGCCTTGAATAAATTAATTATTGTTTTATCTTCAACACTAAACGTCGATTTCTTTTTTTCTTTAAAAGCAACCAGCTTGCTGCCAAAGAATTTGTACAAAGAATCAAATGATGTATCAAGTTTAATTTGTCGATTTTTCGTATTTATGTCTAAGTAAGTTAAAGCGAGCAAAAGCATTTCTCTTCTTTGCTTTATGTTTTGCTCCATAGACTGTATAAAATCAACGTTTTCAAAAAATTGATCCCACTCATTTGCTTTATCTATTTCTTCCAGAGTCCTCTCAGCAGGAAAAGCTCTTTTGAATTCCTCATCGTCAAAATTTAATTAGCCTTTATTTTTCATAAACTCTAAATTTCATAGCTCAGTTTATTAAAATCCCCCACTGCCATAACGACTATTACGTCCCCTTCCTTGGCTTCTTTTTTTAAAATTTCTAAGGCTTCTTGTTTGGTTTTAACTAGGCGCTTGCGGTTGTCAGGCAGGCCGAGGGCCTGCACTACATTGGTTGATGAAATTGTCGCTTCGGATACTTTTTCCCGCGCCGGATAGATTTCTGCTATTAAAACTTGGTCAGCAGCTTCAAAAGCTTTAACTAATTCTGGTAAGGTAGCTTTTGTTCTACTAAATGTATGCGGTTCGAAAACCGCCCAGAGTTTGCCTGGCTTGTCACCCGTAACCCGTAACCCGTCACTATTAAAGTACTTAAGACGGGCGGCTTCCAGGGTTTCCCGTACCGCGGTTGGGTGGTGCGCATAGTCGTCTATAATAGTCACTCCGTTTTTTACACCAACAACTTCAAACCTACGCTTTACGCCTTGGTAAGTTAAAAGTTCAAGCGCAATTTGGTCGGGCTTAAAGCCCAAAGCCCGCAATGTTGCTACAACAGCCAAAGCATTGTAAACATTTAACTTGCCCGGCAACTGAATTTGGTAGTCTTCGGTTAAACCTAAGGCATTGGCACTAAGGTTTGCGGAAAATTTATTTATAACTGAAAATTTGGTGTATTGACCGTACTGAATATTTTCTATTTTGTAATCTGCCTCATTTTCAATACCAAAGCTGGCGCTTGCAACGTTAGATTCATTAACCAACTTTACTAGATTCGGGTCATCGGCATTATAAATTATTAAGCCGTCTGCCGGCATATCTAAAATAAGCTGCCTAAATTCTCTTTCTAGGTCTTCAAAACTTTCAAACAAGTCCGGGTGGTCGTATTCAAGGTTGGTCAAAACTAAAATATCAGGCTTATAATAGTGAAATTTTGGTGCCGGGTCGTCGAACTGTTCTTTGTACTCGTCACCCTCAAATACAAAATAGTGCCCGTCGCCCAAGGAAAAGTTGGAGTGATAATTTTGCAAAACCGCGCCAGCCATAAAACTGCTGTCGTCAATATTTTTTAAAACATGACCCAAAAGTCCGGTGATGGTGGACTTGCCGTGAGTCCCCGTAACAACTACCCGCAAATTTTTCTTACTTAGTTCATACAAAAATTCTGCCAAGCCCGCTCTTGCTAAATTATTTTCTACAATATATTTCACTTCCGGGTTTTCCAAGCCCTCCCCGGCCGAAAGTATATACAAATCCGCCGGATTTTTTTTAATATTTTCTAAGTTATAACCTATTGTGTAGTCTATTTCATTTTCATCTAGCACGTCTTTTGCGGGCGAATACACGGCTTTAGAGTCCGTACCAAAAACCTCAAAGCCCGCAAGCTTAGCTAAATTTGCACAAGCAGACATGGCTATTCCGCCAATGCCTACAAAATATATCCGCGAACCACTTTTAGATAAAATTTCACTTATATTTAATTCATTACTCATAAATTTCTTGATTTCTATTTTACATTTACATTAATCTCTTTCATAATTATCTTTGCAATTTTTTCGTCGGAATTTTTTGGCATAATTTTGCCAATTTGGGAAGAAAGTGTTTTTTGGACATCTATATTAAACAGCAAATTTCTAATAACCTTAGTTAGCAAAGTGGGAGATAATTTCGGCTGCTCTATTACAATTGCGGCATTTAAACTGTGCAACAGCCAACCATTTAACTCCTGGTGGCTTTTAGGCATAGGTACAAGTACGGAGACTTTTTTTAGGTTAGAGAGTTCGGTTAAGGTAGAAAGCCCGCAGCGGGAAAGTACAATATCGGCCGCCGCATATGCCTCACCCATATGGGCTGTAAATTCAAACGGTAAATAATTTTCGGTTTTCTGGGCTAAACTCTTATTTTTTCCTGAAACGTGGATTATTTGAATAAACTTACTTAGCTCCGGCAGAGCACTAATTATAACCTTATTTAGGGCCTCTGAGCCAGTCCCTCCACCCATAACCAGCAGAGTGGGTAAATCTTTTTTAAGTCCAAAAAACTTTTCGCCGTCGGCTTTGGAAAAATTCGCTAAGTCTGAACGAAAAGGGTTTCCGGTCAAAACAACTTTGTCTTTAAGCTTTTTATAAAATAGGCCAATGCCATTTTCAAAATCGGTTAAAGATTTTTCAAAAGTTACAGTAATTTTATGAGCCGGAATTTGGCAAAGCTTATTTGCTAAGCTCGGAACTATATCCTGCTGGTGCAGAACAACAGGAACTTTAGCAAAATAGGCGGCCCAAACTACCGGGACTTGTATAAAACTGCCGGCGCCAAAAACTACGTCCGGTTTAAAGGTTTTTATAATTTTTCTAGCCTGGTAAAACCCAACCGAGCTTAAAAAAGGGCTTAACAAATTTTGTAAGGAAAAATATCTTCTAAATTTTCCGGCCGAAACTGCCACAAACTCTAAACCCTCGGCTTTGGCCATTTGTTCTTCCGGCCCATTTTTTCCCCCAACAAATAAAAATTTAGCAGCCTTATGTTCTTTTTTTATGGCCTTTGCAACGGCTAAAAGTGGACTAACACTTCCGCCACTGCCTCCGCCTGTTAATAATATTCGCATAAATTATTTAATTACATAAACATTTTAGCACGCAAACAGCAAAGCAAAAAGATTATTTATTTAAAATTTGTCTGTAAACTTCTAAAGTCTCCTTCGCTGTCTTCTCCCAGGAAAACATTTGTCCGCGTTTAAAACTTTTTTCAGCCAGAGTCTGGTAAAATTCTTTGTCGTTGGCCAGTAAATGCATTTTTTCCGCTATGTCGTCTACTTCCTCCGGGTTAAAATACACAGCTCCATTGTCATAAACTTCGTTAAAGACTTCGGTGTTTGAAACAGCTAATGGAAGGCCAAAATTCATAGCTTCCACGCCCGGAAGGCCAAAACCCTCGTGCATAGAGGCCGAAACAAAAGCATAAGCGCCTTTGTACAGTGCCGCAAGTTCATCTTCCTCTAACGAGCCGGTAAAAACTAAATGGTTTTTATTGGCAATGTCCATTGCGCTATGCTTAATAAGCGGATAGTGTGGGTCAACCTTTCCTGCAATTACCAAGTCCATATTCAGACCATACTTCTGAATGAACGCGTCAAACCCGCGAGTTAAATTTACAATATTTTTTTTACGCTCCAGTACCCCCACAAACAAAAAATATGGCTTGTTTAAATAATACTGTTTTTTTACTTTTTCCACCTTATCTTCTGGTATGTTTACATTTAAAGAAGATGCCTCGTAAATTACTTCTACTTTTCGGGGTAAGACTTGCAAATATTTTACAATATCTTTTTTTGAAGCTTCTGACACAGTAATAACAGCCCTGGCATTTTTTGCCGCTTGCTCAATAACTTTTTTGTAAGCTAAAAAATGAAAGTAACGGCTTTTTTTTGCACCACTAATTTTATGATGTACCATATCGTGAATGGTTACCAAATAGGGTTTTTTGTACAAAATAGGCATATTAAAATTCGGAAAGTGCACTAAATCGCAATTTTCTTTGTTTAACAATCTTAAAAAGGTTGTCTGTTCAGAAAAAGAGTAATGCCTAGAAAATGACGACACGAGTTTTGCATTTGGGTGCGCCCGAAAAATATTTAAAATCTCCGCTGAAGTATAATTCTCTCTATAAAACAAACAGTACTCGTTTACTTTGTCTTGGTATAATATATTTTTAACAAGTTCAAAAACATAACGTCCTATGCCGCCATTTTCTGTTCCTATTAATCTGCAATCTATACCTATTTTCATTTAATCTAAAAATTATTTTGCGAAGCTATTTAACGCGATTAAAATTTGCTCTGCGCTGTTTTCCCAAGAAAAATTTTCTACTCTTTTTGCGCCCTTCAAACTTAAATGTTCCCGCAAAGTATTGTTAGTTAAGATCTGATTTAAAGCTTGAGCTAAATCTTCTATATTATAAGGATTAACCAGCAAAGCTGCGCCACCTGCTACTTCAGGCAAAGCCGTTACCGCACTTGCAATAACCGGGGTTTTTAGAGCCATTGCTTCTAATAGCTGCAAACCAAAGCCTTCGTAAAAAGAAGGATATACTAATACTGATGCCATTTTTATTAAAGCTGGCTTCTCCGCCTCTGAAACATAATTAATATACAAAATCCTATTTCTTTTTTTGCTATTGCTTATTTGCTTAAAAATTTTTTTGTTTTTCCAACCGCTTTTACCCGCAATGACTAAAAAAGCTTTTGTGTCAAGCATTTCGTAAGCTTTTATTAAATTTTCTAAATTTTTTCTGGGTTCAATTGTATTTAAAAACAAAATAAATTCTCCCGGAATGCCGCGCCTGTTTCTTAACTCACGTAAAATGCTTTGGTTAAGGTTTGGATCAAAATTTATTTTGTCTACACCATGGTATACCACGCGTATTTTGCTTTCAGGAACTTTAAAAAGTTTTATTAAGTCTTGTTTGGTGTATTCCGAAACTGCAAATATCAAATCCGCTCGCTGGAAAGCTTTTTTGTAATTTAAAAACCAGTGCCATAACCTTCTTTTTGCGTCGTAAAATTCCGGAGCTACCACCGGAGAAAGGTCATGCACAGTTATTGCCAGCTTAGTATTTAGGCTTATATTAAACTGGTTTAAATTCGGCATAAAAAACCAGTCAGTTGCCCCGGTAAATTTTTCAATATTTTGCAATCCTAATTTAAATCCTAAATTAAGTATTTTATTTGGTACCCTGGTATGTACCATGCGCGAATTTAAATAATGATAGTCCGTAGGAAGCTTGGCTTCGTAGGCATTATAAAAAAGCGTATACTGGTTTTTTTTGTCTAAAGAAAGCAAATTCTCCACAATATTCATTGTGTAGTTTTCTACGCCACTCACACTTCCGCTAGACAAGCTCCTTAAGTCTATTGCTATTTTCATTTGTTACAATATTTTCTAGAGAGTTTTTAAATATTTCCTTGCTAAATCTTGCAGACTGCTGTCTTAACGCAGTGTTAATATACTTGTGCGCTTTCCAGTTTAAAATAAGTTGCTTAATATTTTCCTTCTCGTAATTTTCAAACAACTCCCCCGTCAGCCCGGGCACAACTGTTTCAAGAGCACCACCCCGGGCATAAGCAAGTGTTGCCGTTCCACAGCCGGCCGCTTCTAGCGGCATTAAGCCAAAGTCTTCCACCTGAGGGTAAATAAAGCCTAAAGCGCCGCTATATTCGTCCCTTAATTCTTCGTCTTTAACCGCTCCTAAAAACACAATATTCTGTTTTGCAATTTTTCTTAAATATTCTTCCTGCCTGCCAGTCCCAACCACATGCAGCGGCAGACCAAGCTCGTTAAATATTTCAACTATAAGTTCGTTATTTTTATGCGGCTGTAAGCGCCCTGCAATTAAAAAATAATTAGATTTTTCTACAGTTTTATGCCAAAAATCAACATCTACACCCGGGTACACTACCGTAGAGTTGCGCTGATACACGGACTGTATACGTTTTTGGACTTCAGCTGAATTAGCAATAAACTCTGTAACTCGCTTTGATCCAGCCAGATCCCACTTGCGCATTTTATTAAGCAAATAGTTTACAAAAGGCCTTAATAAAAAAGGTACTTCTTGTTTTACGTAATTTTTATCTATCCACAAAAAACGAGGCGGGGTGTGGCAATAACAAATATGCTTAGCGGTTTTTGGAACACGAATATTTTTTACAAAACCTGACGAAGAAGATATTACAACATCGAAGCCCCTAAAATCTAACTGGTCAACAGCCCAAGGTATCCAGGGCAAAAGGTATTGAAATTTGCCCAAGGCTAAATACAATGTTTGAAGTGGCGAAGTGCGAATATCCCAAGTCTTATATTTTTCCTTAAACTTTGGGTCAAAAACCAAAGTAAAAATCGGAGCCTGTGGATACATCTCATGCAAAACATCGACAACTCTTTCCGCTCCCCCCATTTGAGTAAAACTATCGTGCACAATTGCAATTTTCATAATAAGCAAGTAAGCTGGTAAGCAAATCAGCTTATCAGCTTACTTGCTGACATGCTGATTGGCTTTCTAATAATCTTCCCTAGCCCGGTTGCCAAACACCAAAAGCCAAAAACTTTTTGCTAAAATCTTTATGTCTAAACCCAAAGACCAATTTTCAATATAATAAGTATTAAGACGTATTTCCTCTTCGAAAGGTAAGTCCGGAAAATTTACCTGTGCCATTTGAGACATACCAAAAATACCGGGCTTAATGCTAAACATTCTGCGGTAACGGTTTCTGTACCTTTCAACTTCGTCAAGCACATGAGCTCTTGGTCCCACCATACTCATATTGCCAACAAGCACATTCCAAAATTGCGGGATTTCGTCTAATTTGCTTCTTCTTAAGAAACGGCCGACCGGAGTTACACGCGGGTCGTGTTTTATTTTTAAAAACGGACCGTCTTTGCCACCACGGTCATTTTTTTGCCACAGCTCCTTTCTCACCTTTTCTGCTTGCATTCCGCCATAACCTTCACCCACGGAAAGATGTTGGTACATAGTTCTAAATTTATAAAACCTAAAGTCTTTACCCCGACCGCCTCGCATAGCCGAATAAATAACCTTACCTTTGCTGTCTAATTTTATGGCAATTGTTATAAGTAAAAAAAACGGACTAGTCAAAACCAAACAAATTAACGAGGCCACAATATCTACGAGCCTTTTAGCCACTCTACCCCAGCCGTCTAGCGGAGTATTTTTTAAACCAATAACGGGAACACCCTGCAAGCTAGAAAGTTCTACAACGTTTCTCTGCGCTTCAAATAAATTCGGCACAAAACTAAACTGAAGTCCCTTGCTTCTGGCAAACTGCACTAACTCTAAATTCGCCTCGTCATCTAGCTCAGGGTTTGCTTGCAAGATTTCATCTATTTTGTTTTCTGAGTACAAAAGTTCAAGCGTGTTTAATATTTTACTATCATAATTAAGTTCCGAAACCACAGCGTAACCATGCTTTTTATTTTTATAAATTCGTTCAAGTATTGAAGTTTCTTTAGCTTCTCCGCGTATAACGGCTAATCTATGAAGTCCAATTCCCCTTTGAAAAAAATATTCTTGAAAAAGTTTAAGGGCTATTCGGCCAAAAAATAAAAAAACAATTCCCAAGCCCCAAGCAGCCAAAATAATAAAGCGCGAAGGAAAAATGTCTAAAAAGAAATTTTTATTGAAAAAGAAAAGTAAAATAATAATTAACAAACTTAAAGAAATGGCCGCAATAATTTTACCAAACTCCACAGCAAGACTACGCGTACTTCTTAAGTTATAGAGCCCAAAAAGCGCTAAAATAATAAGTAAAAATGGAATAGTTTTAAGACTTAAAAGAAAAAAGTCGTGGAATTGCAAATTAAAAGCCAAGGGAATTTTTGCCACAACGCTAGGGTGTATGCGCAAATAAAAAGACGCTACTCCGGCCAGTAAAAGCATAGCGGCGTCCGTAGGAATTGCTACAATATTAAAGAGTAACTCGCTTCTTTTCATAGATCACAGATACACAAATAAAATGCAGATAACACAGATATTATTGCTAAAAGAACCCTTTAATTATACCATTTTCATCTGGCATTTGCCAAATAAAAATCTCCTTAGTTTTAAGGAGATTTTTATTGCTTCAAGCAAACCCGTAAGCCGAATTCTGTTTTAAAATAATCATCTATCTGCCTCGTCAATTACTTGACGGGTCGAGCAGCCTACCAAACTTGGCCTTGCACTCAGGTAAGAATTTAGCCGTTTCACTCCGATGTTGCCATCGGCACATCCTAAAGTTACCTCTAGGATATCAAAACCTTTCGGTGTTGATCGTTTCTGTTCGCATCTCGTGGATCACTCCATACGGGCGTTACCCGTTACCCTTTTGATAACTCTATAGAGGGTATCAATAAGTGTTCGGACTTTCCTCCCCTTAACGTTCAAAGAACATTAAAGAGCGATTATTCAGTTTGCTTGAAGCAAGAGAATATTATCATATTTATTTAGTTTTGTCAATGTAGTATCCGTGTAATCTGTGCTATCCGCGCATCTGTGAATTATTTGACTTCGAAAACCACGCTCATTTGAGCTGTTATGTCCTGACTACCTGGTTCAATGTTTGGGGAAACAGATTTAGCTACATCGTAATTAGCACTTCCGCCCAAACCTTCCGCGAACATAGGCATTGGATAACCGCCATATCCGCTTTCGGAAACACTAACAACTTTTCCAAGAGTTATGCCCGCGGTTTTTGCGAGCTCTTGCGCTTTAGCTTTAGCTTTTTCTATGGCTTTTTGCCTTGCTTCCTGTCTTAAGTTGTCCGGATCTTCAAAACTTAAGGCTACACCCTGAACTTCGTTAGCGCCATTATTTGTTGCTCCGTCAATTATTTTACCAAGTTTTGCATTAGATTTGTCCACACCCTTTACCTTTATGCTAATAGTCTGGCGTGCTTCATAACCGTTTATTTCGTTTTTACCGTTTGTATAGTCGTACCTCGGGTAAACATTAAACTGCGAAGTAGAAATATCGTCGTTGGTTATGCCCTCGGCTTTTATAAAGTCTATAATTTTGTTGACTTTTTTACTATTTTGGTCAGTTACATCGGCCGCATTTGTACCTTGGGATACTACTCCTAAAGTAACCGTGGCTAAGTCGGGCGTTGCCGAAACTTTTCCTTCGGCTGAAACTGTCATTGTGTTCTTTGGGTTTTTGTTACTATAAGTGTCGCTAATTTCTTTGCTTTTGCCCACAACAGACAAAGCAATAAAAAGTATTAACAAGCCGCCAAGGCCTGTAACTAACCATTTGGGTAATATTTCGTTCATAACATATGTTATTAATTATATATTAATTATACGTTATGATTGAAAAAAAGTAACGGTGGATAAAAAAAATAGATACAGGATATTAGGATATTGTATATAAAGATATGCCCAAACAAAAAACCCCGAAGATTTCGGGGTTTATCTAATTAAAATTTTTGGTTGGTTTAATATGGGTTTTGAGTATGTTTGTATTGAGGCACCTAAAATTTTGGGTTTTAGTGCCACTTGATTTTCCAAAGTTTTCTTAACATTTATTGCCAAATTTTTACCGCTAGC
>CAZAED010000009.1:30145-36857 GCA_964484145.1 uncultured Candidatus Saccharibacteria bacterium
GCTAGCACTATTGCGAATTCGTTTTATAACATCGCCGGCAGATATACCAGGCTTTTGCAATATAACTTGAGCAGCAAGAGCGGAAACTTCTGCTGTAGAAAAAGAGTTACCTTCCACATAACCATAATATTTATCTCCGCTAAAATCCGGGTTAAAAGTTGTGTATACATTTGTGCCTTTGGCCGAAACATCTATACAGCCGTCATAATTTGCCCAGGTCGGCCTTTTGCCTTTGTCGTCTATGGTTCCAACGCCCAATACCATATTTTGTCCGTTGTCATTACAAATTGGAGACATAGGCTCTTTAGCTAAACTATGCCCTACAGTAGCGCTGCCCGAAGAGGCCACAATTACCACGTTGTGGTTAAAGGCATATTTTATGGCTTCGTCGTAAGCGGTTTTGTAGCCAGAAGTGTCACCCAAAGACAAATTTATAACATTGGCTCCGTTGTCTACCGCATAGTAAATAGCATTTACAATAGCATGCTCGCTGCAACCTAAAGTTTCTGAGCAAACTATTAGCGGCATTATTTTTGCGCTTCCGGCAATTAGCCCCGCAAGCTTAGTACCGTGTCCGCCTTGCGGAATTAAATTATTGTTAAAATCTAAAAAGTTCCAACCTTCTTTGTCGTCAATAAAACCATTGCCGTCATCGTCTAAATTATTCCCTGGGGTTTCTTTTACATTAACCCACATAGAATTTTTAAGTTCAGGGTGGTTGGAATAAATCCCTTGGTCAACAACAGCTACAACAACTGTGCGATTTTCTATAGCAGCACTTTGCGCATAGGCTAAACTAGGGTGCAAAGATATAAAAAGCAAACTCGAAATAAGCCTTGTTGCCAAGGAAATTTTGAGAGAAACCTTAAATTTACTAAATAATTGGTTATATAACATAACCAAAAATTATAGCACATTTTGACTTTTTTGTCAATACTAAGTCAATTTAAAACCCCGCATATTATTGCGGGGTTTTGAGTATTTCGATAAATTAACGCTTACTCCACTGTGGGCTTCTGCGAGCTCTTTTTAAGCCCGGTTTCTTTCTTTCTTTTCTTCTATCGTCACGGGTAAGGAGGCCGTTCTTTTTTAAAACTTTTCTGACTTCTTCAGAAATAGTGCCTAAGGCTATAGCTATACCATGCCTGACTGCTTCGGCTTGGGCATTAGGACCGCCGCCGGAAACATGGGCTGTAAAGTGGTAGTCTTTCCCAAGACCGGTTAAGTCAAACGGGCGGTTAATGCTCTGCATGTAAAATTCATAATTAAAATACTTTGTAACAGGCATTTTGTTTACAACAGATTCGCTTTTGCCCGAAAACAAACGCACATTGGCAATAGCTGTTTTTCTGCGGCCGGTAGCAAAAATATAGCGTCCTTTTTCCCCTGCTGGAGTTTTGTGAGCAGCTTCTTTATGGACAGGAGCATGAGAAACAACAGCCGACTCATGATGAGCAACTGTTTCTTCTTTTTCAGAAGTTTTCTTAACTGCCGCAGCTCTTGGTTTTCTTGGTGCCTTTGCTGCCGGTGGTTTAGTTGTAGTGTCTTTGTTAACCATATATATACGGAATTACAGATTTTACAGATTTTACAGATCTGTATGATCCGTTTTATCTTTACTTCTGTACGTTAAATTTTCTTATCTATTTTAAAACTGTGCTCTGTCCCCTTTATTAACTTTAGTCTGGAAATAAGCTTATTTCGGAACCTTATTTCGTCTAACATTCTTTTTACCGCAAGCTGCAGAACTTTGCCGCTGTCGCGCTGAATCATTGTTCCCAAAGTTCTAGACTTAATACCGCCCAAATAACCGGAGTGTCTGAAATATTCTTTTTGTAAAAGTTTTCTACCGGTAATTTTTAACTTGTCAACGTTTAAAGCAACAACATAGTCGCCCATATCCATATGCGGAGTAAAGTTGCGTTTGTGCTTGCCCCTTAAAACATTAGCTATTTGAGTGGCAATGCGGCCCAAAGAATTCTTAGAAGCGTCAATTTCTATGTATTGACGTTTAATTTCAGAAACTTTAGGTAATGTTATGCTTTGAGATTTCATATAATAGTCGGTGATTTATTATTCAACTAACTCCAATAATACTCTTGCGTTACCGGATTTTGCTGTGCTTAATTTTACCATTCTTACATATCCGCCATTTCTTTCTTTAAATTTAGGACCAATAACTTCCATAGCTTTTTTTGCGGCCATAGGAGAAAGTTTGGCTACAAGCTGTCTGCGCGCATGGAGAGTACCTGCTTTAGCGGTAGTAATAGCTTTTTCTGCATAAGATTTTACAGCTCGTCCATTTTGGAGAGAGGTCTGAATTTTTTCGTATAAAAACAAAGAGCTACCTAGAGTTCTAAGAAGTTTTGCCCTGTGTGCCGGGCCTTTGCCAAATTTTTTCTTAACTAAATGTCTCATAGAGTGATTTAAATGATTGACATGAGTGACAAGATTGTCAGGATTATTAAATCTTGTTCAATCTTTTAATTCTTTTAAATCTTGTCATTCGAACTATCTTTTTAAAAATTCCAAAATCTCTTTAATACTCTTGTCACCTAAGCCGGAAAGGTTATTAATATCTTCTGTGCTTAAAGCTTCAAGTCCTGCCATAGTAGTAATTCCGTTTTTTACCAATGCATTTTTTGAACGGTTAGACAAAGCTGAAGCTGAAATTTCATTTTCTTCGGAAGACTCGAGTGCTTCAGAATCAGTTTCCGCTATAACAGGCACATCTTGACTTTCGCTTACAGCTTCTGGATTAACCTGCGCGCCTTCTCCAGTAAACATCATGGTAAAGTGGTCTACTAAAATATGAGCGGTTATGTCTATAGCTTCACTGCCGGTAATAGAACCGTCTGTTTCTAAAATAACTTCCAAGCGGTCATAGTTAGTCATTTGACCGACACGTACGTGACTAATGTCAAAATAAACAGAACGGACAGGGCTAAACATAGCATCTATAGACATAACACCAAGCTCTTGTTTTTGGTGTTCCCTAGCTTCAACCGGTTTATAGCCTCTACCTTGCTGCACAGTTAATTCCATTTCAAAGTCAGAAGCTTTACTGTCTAAAGTTGCTATGTGGAGACTTGGATTTATAACTTCTACCTGGTCTGTTACTTTTATATCTGCTGCTGTAACAACTTTTTCACCCTTTTCTTTAATATGAATTTTTACAGGCTCGGCTGAAAAACTTTTTAGCCTTAACTGTTTTAAATTTAAAATTATTTGAATAATATCTTCCTTAACATTCGGAATTGTGGAAAACTCATGGTCAACATACTTGATTTTTACCGCTGTAACAGCAGCGCCTGGCATCGAAGAAAGCAGCACTCGCCTTAAGGCGTTGCCAATGGTTGTTCCATAGCCCGGATAAAGGGGCTCAAGGACAAAGCGAAATTTGTTATTTCCCAAATCTTCCACTTTTGGGCGATTTGGTAACGGAATTGCGTCCATAGAATTAACCTCCAAATTAACTGATGACAATACCCGCTTAACGCGAGTCCGTTTTTTACACGGAAATTGTATAAATTTTTGTTCTCAGTTGTTAGTTATGAGTTTAGAACTACCTACTATAATGTTCAACAATAAGCTGAGTATTTATTACGTTATCTACCATTTCAGGAGTTGGGTCAGTTAAAACTTTTCCAGCCATTTTATTTACATCGAGTGAAACCCATTCTTGCGGCTTATGGGCTTTTAACTTTTCCTTCTGTTTTTCCATATATGCGCTCTTTTGTTTGTTCTCACGAACCGAAACAGTGTCACCAACTTTTAAGTGAAAGGAAGGGATGTCAGTCTTTTTACCGTTAACCGCAAAAAAACCGTGGCTAACCAACTGTCTTGCCTGCGCTCTAGTTTCTGCAAAACCTAACCTATAAACTGTGTTGTCGAGCCTGGTTTCTAAAAGCTTAATTAAATTATCACCTGTAACGCCGGTTTTTCTTAAGGCCTTCTCGTATAATGCGGCGAATTGCTTTTCCATTAAACCATATGCCATTTTAGCTTTTTGCTTTTCTTTCAGTTGTGTACCGTATTCCGAAAGACGGCTACGGCTCTGACCGTGCACACCTGGCACACCCGGTCTTCGCTGTAACACTTTAGCTTGTTTGGCGGTAAAGGCTTGGCCTAAACGCCTGGCTCTTTTAGCTTTTGGTCCTGTATGTCTCATAAATTAAATTTAAATGATTGACATGAATTAAATGATTGACATAAATTTTGTGTAAATGCAATATTGCTCAATCATTTAAATCTTTTAAATCTTGTTCAATGTTTATACGCGCCTTGGTTTCTTTGGTCTTACTCCGCCATGTGGGATAGGCGTTGTATCTTTAATAGCAATAATATTCATACCGCTTCCCTGAAGCGCTCTTACTGCCGACTCACGTCCGGCACCAATGCCTTTTATAAAAACATCAGCTTCAGAAAAACCTCGTTCTTTTAACCTTTGCAAAACATCTTCCATAACTCTTTGTCCGGCGTAGGGAGTAGATTTCTTCGAACCTTTAAAGCCAATTTTACCTGCGCTACCCCAAATCAAAACATTTCCTGTCGGGTCAGTTACTGCGACAATTGTATTGTTATAAGTGGAATTAATAAAAATTTTTCCTTTGGTAACTTTACCCTTGGACTTTTTTTTCTTTGACTTAATTTTCGCAGTTGCCGAAGCTACAGCGTCCGTTACCGGGGCTGCTTCTGCTGAGTCTTCTGTTTTGATTATTTCGTCTGACATGATAATTTAAGCATGTAAGCATCTACGCATTAGCGCAGATGTTTAAATGTTAATAGGTTTAAATGTTTAAATGATACTTAGGTTTTTTCCGAAGCGTTCTTTCTTCCGCTACCGGCTGTTTTTCTTACATTACCGCGGCGAGTTCTGGAGTTGGTCTTGGTTCTCTGTCCTCTTACCGGCAAGCCTCTCATATGTCTTATGCCACGGTAGGCAGAAATTTCTTTTAAGCGTTTTATATTTAGAAGTACCTGCTGCCTTAATTGACCTTCCACTTTGTAACTTTTTTCAACGAATTCTCTAATTCTGTTAAGCTCCGCTTCTGTTAAATCTTTTGTTCTCTTGTTTGGGTCAACCTTAGTTTCGGCTAGAATTTTTTTTGACAAGGTCAAACCAACGCCGTAAATGTAAGGTAGCGCTGCTTCAATTCTTTTTTCGTTTGGGATGTTTATACCGGCAATACGAGCCATAAAATAAATGCGATTAACAATTTGCGATTAACGATTAGGTTTAGCCGTTAATTGTGAATTGTTAATAGTTAATTGTTTCTTAACCCTGTCTTTGCTTATGCTTAGCGGTTTTACAAATAATATAAATACGGCCAAATCGTTTTACGACTTTGCAATTTTTACAAATAGGTTTTACAGATGCGCGTACCTTCATAGAATTATTTAAGTGATTGACATAATTAAATGATCTACTGCACTACATTCTTGTTCATTCATTTAAATCTTGTCATTCTTGTCATTTACCCTACCTCAGTCTTCTAGTAATTCTGCCCTTAGTTAAATCGTAAGGGGTCATTTCTACTAAAACCTTGTCTCCAAGCATTACTTTAATATTATTCATTCTCATTTTGCCCGATAGGTGCCCTAAAATTACCTGTCCTGCGCCAAGTTGGACGCGAAAAACAGCGTTAGGCAGAAGTTCTATTACCTTGCCCTCAAGTTCAAGGGTATTTTTATTTAAAGAGTTCGGACCCAAAATCTGGTTGTTCAGAAAATTACTATATTAAAGTCCTAAGTATTCTATCAGAAAATAGAATTTTGTCAAACATAAGAGCTAAAACAAAATTTCTTTTAAATATGCGGTATTTTGACTATCTTACCCCAATGTGGATATTGCTACTTAGCAAAGGTAACCACTTTTGCCAGCCTGGGAGTAAAGTGATTTCAACTTTGTCTGTTTGAGTATGCTGTTTAATATACTCAGCTGCAGAATTCTGGCTTTTTCCGGCTAATTTTTTTGGCAAAGTATCTAAATTTTTATTAACAGCCACAGCAACGCCATCAAAATGAACTTCTAAAACAACTAGCTCTTGATTAAAATCTACAGGTTTTAATGATATGGCTAAAGGAGAGCTAAGTTTTATATTTATTTCATTTTGAGAAGTAAGAGACTTTTTAATTCTTTCTAAAACAATAGTTTCTAAATCGGGCTGACTATAAGCAAACCCAACAACCTGAGCAGTTAAGTTTCCGGTAAATTCGGGGGTCTCTGTGCCAATATCATTATCAAAGGTAAATTGTGGATCTTGTAATAAAAAGGCTTTTTCATCTAAAATTAAATTTTTTGCTTTTATCTGCTCCGAAATTTGAGCCCAAGCTAGCTTTTGCAAAGAAAGCTTAGCCGAAGTAAAGTCTTCTGCAGAAATAAGCGAAAGATATCTTGATGTTCCACCAGTAATAGCCGAAAAAGCTTTAACATACAAAAGCTGCGGACGGGAACCGAAAACCTGGTTAGTTAATTCAAGACGAGTTCCAGCCGGCACGTTATAGCTTTCCCCACCCAAAGCCGCTTCTATTTCTACTGGCGAACCTAAGGACGATTCGTCCACTTCTCTGGTTTTTGAATTCTTATACTTTGTTGGCTTAACTTGCATTGCATCTACTTTCAGAAAATAATTTTTTCCGTTTAAAACTATGGTTGTAGTTTTAGCCTTTAAATTTATTGGGGCGCCGGTAAAAATAAAAAATAATACGC
>CAZAED010000010.1:0-34702 GCA_964484145.1 uncultured Candidatus Saccharibacteria bacterium
AACCGGGACCACCAGAAAAATATCGCCTAAAGGGCGATTTTTTTTGTTTACCCATAAATATAAAATAAATAATTTTATGTCGCACAACTAAGTAAAGTTTTTTTATAAAGAGCCTTGACAAAAGTTACTTTTAGCGTTACACCTAAGATAGTAGAGCGTTATATGTAATTAAGAAACAGAAAGGAGACAAAAATTAAACAAAACTAATACTAATCCTCCTTCGCATAAAGCTATGGAGGATCGCCCTCTAAATATTATTTTAAGTGGGCGAAGATAGGGGGTGAGGTATATGAAAAACTTTTATATGTTTATGTGTGACACTTGCGGTTTTTCCAAAGAAAAAGCCGGTATATGTCCTTACTGCCAAATTCCTATGACTATTTATAGCAAGGAAGAGCAAAAGGAATACCAGGTAGATATGGAAGACGCAATGCGCAGTATGAGTGAGTATAAGTGGTATGTATAAATTTTTTGCTAAAGCAAAAAATAGTGACGAGTTACGAGTGACAAGTAACAAGTCGGAAAAAATCAATTATTAACATCTGTTAACTGTAAAAAAGATGCATAATCGGTCTACATAAAACCCGCGTGTTGAGGGACCGCGGGTTTTTGTTTTCAATTATTATTTAACTATTATTAATTACCTTTCCCATGGTATTTTTTATGTATGTCCCTCAGGCCTTGGTTGGTTATGTGGGTGTATATTTGGGTGGTGGTTATGCTGGCGTGGCCAAGAAGAGTTTGTACGCTTCTTATGTCGGCTCCATTTTGTAGTAAATCTGTCGCGAAACTATGTCTTAGAGTATGGGGGGTTACTTTTTTTACAATGCCAGCAATAAGGCAGCATTTTTTTATAATTCGTTGAATTTGCCTAACGGTTAAGCCATAAGCCTTACGGCCGGTGTTGCCCGTGCGATCTTGTTTTTCCGCAGACATACTTTCTATTTCTTTTTCTATTTTTTTCTGACCGGCAACAATTTTTTTTACTTTAATAGACCCCTCGCCTTCGGTCCCAGACGTGGAAGGGGAGGACTGCCCAATTTTTGAATGCCCCATAAATAGCGCTTTGTTGTTGTCGGAGCGTTTTTTTAAATAGGCTTTAATTGCGGTTGCTGCGTCTTCTGACAAAAATACTAAGCGGAGCTTTGCTCCTTTGCCGCGCACTGTAAATTCGCGGCGGTCTAAATTTAAACCTTCCCGTTTTAAAGAGGCGAGTTCGCTAACACGTAAACCGGTTGAAAAAAGTGTTTTGAGTATTGCGTCGTCTCGCAAACGGGTAATTTCGTCTTTTTCTTGTTTAACGGCATCAAAAAGCCTTTTTAGTTCGTCTGTATCTAAAAACTCAACCTGACGCTGGGGGTTTTTTGGCAGTTCAATTTTTTCCGGCGGCAAGGTTTCTACGTCATTCTTCATTAGGTACTTTAAAAATGCCCTCAGAGCTATTAAATGGTAGTTCTGGCTTATTAGTTTAAGCTGCCTACCACTGTCGTCGCTAAGCCTGTTTAGGTACAGCCTGAACTTGTTTACAGTGTTTAGGTTTATGTCTTTAGGTTTTAGGACATTCATGCCCGCGGCAAAGTCGGAAAACTTTTTTAAATAGCGGGTATAGGCCTCTATTGTATGACTACTTTGATTTTTGCCAATTTCACAGTACTCCAAAAACTCTTGAATATGCTTTTCAAGTTCAGTGGGGGAGAGTTTTTGGTTTTTTTCTTTTATTTCCATACTTTCTAACTTTATGAACTTGATGAACTAACAATATGCGACATAGTACTTACCCACAGTACCCACAGAAGGTATTACGACAACGCAATTTATATATTTATTGTATCACGTTATGCGACATAAGGAAAAAATGACAAAACTGAACAAAAATGACATAATTGAGCAAAATTAAGGAAACATCGGAACAATGATATTAGTGATATCCCCAAAAAATGTGTACGCTGCGGCAAGAATTTTGGCAGAATGCAGAATTCAGAATGAGGAATGCAGAATGCTGAGCGTGGAAGAATTAGTTGTGTTAGATTTTAAAGTAAATATTAATCAGTACAGTTGTTTGTACATAAGAAACCCTTATTTTAAGGGTAGTCCAAAATACATTCCGGAAGTTATAAGGTTGGCAAAGAAGTTTAGGAAGCCTGGGAAAAAGGTGGTAGATGCTAATATTGCAAGCGGTAATTTAGGCGAAGGTAAATGGAAAGATTATTTAATGCTTAGAAAAGCGGGTGTTTCTATGCCCGAAACTATTTTGGATGCAAAAAAATCTTACATCTTACATCCTAAATCTTATATTTTAAAATGGATTTTTGGAATGAAAGCTAGGGGAACTTTTTTAATTAAAACCGAAGATGATTTAAAAAAAATTCCTAGCATTATCCCGAAAAATGAATTAATGCTTCAGGAATATGTGGAGGCAGATTATGAATATAAAGTTATTACGGTTGGTTATAAGGCATTGCCCGTGGTGTTGAGGTTTGAATATAATAAACAGTTTGGAAGGGTTAATTATGATTCAGTCTGTAGCGTGCCCATTTATGGGCCTGCTGGAAAGCCGATAAATCGGCACGCTACACTTGTTAAAATTGCAGAGCGCGCATCTAAAACCTTAGGACGGGAGCTGGCCAAGGTAGATGTTGTGCAAAAAGGCAATAAATTTTATGTCCTTGAAGTAAACCGTTTTCCTGGGCTTAAAAGCGTTGAAGAATTAACAAAATATAATGTTACAAGAGATTTTGTAGCATACTTGCGTAAATAGGCTATATTTTGGTATAATATTGTTACGTAACCTATGAAAAACTCCTTTCGACCTGCAATTTCATAATTTTGGTCATCCAGCCAAAAAAATTTTTCCGCTTATCCTACCGATAAACATCAAAATTTGTTTTGCCCTGCTGCCTCAAAATTATAAAATTTCGTTTACAAAATTAGTTTTTCAGAGGTTACTATATTAATTAATCCACGAATAAATCCGTAATGCAGTATTTAGGTAACGGCGCTGCAATTTATTACGTGTAGATGGCTAAACGCCAAAGAAAGGTGTGTATGTTAGCTCCTAAGCAAAAACAGGAAATAATTAAGAAGTTTCGCACTCACAAAGACGACACTGGCAGTCCGGAAGTTCAAATTGCAATTTTAACGGAAGAAATTGCTCAGGTTTCAGAGCATTTGCAAACTCATAAAAAAGACAATCATTCCCGAAGAGGACTTTTAAAAATGGTAGGCAATCGCCGCCGTCTTTTGCGCTATTTAAAGAATGAAGACGAAAAGCGTTGGAAGAAAATTGCTGAGAAATTAAAAATTAAAATAGTAGTTGAAGAATAAAATTGAAATATGGAATCAGGATTTGATTTAGAATCTTTTGAAAAACAGTGGTTGGACGATGCCCGAAAAATTTGTCAGGCAGTTTATACTAAGCCCGAAACTCAAAAGCTTAAGGAGTCTTTGGTAAAAAATGGTTTCTTGTCGTTAGAAGAAAAGAGTAAGTTTATAGATGTTTGTGACATGACTAAATATGCCTATATTTACGAAAAATATGGAGCTGAGGGAACAGAAGGTTATAAAAATTTTAGTGAATTTTGGAAAGAATGGTTTCAGTTAAAGGGTGTTGGCAGCAGTAAGGATCGTGGGCAACGTAATAGCGTTGAGCATATAATGTTTGGAAGTACCCCTGACCCTGAACAATTTTTAAACCACTTTGAACACGAAATTATGGGCAGTATGAAGTCCTAAATAAAAAATCCCTCCTTTGTAAAGGAGGGATTTTTTATTTTTGTGTTAAGTCCAGCAATGTTGTTTCAGAAAGGTTATTTTTTATTGGAATGGAGAAAATAAAGCTGCTACCAAGCCCTACGCCTTTGCTCTCTGCCCAAATTTTGCCTTTGTGTTGACCAATAACAATTTTTGCGACATAAAGGCCTAAGCCAAGTCCTGCGCTTTGTTTAACTGACTCCTTACCTCGGGAGAATTTTTCAAATATTGAATTTTCTTCTTCCGGAGCTATGCCTTTGCCGGTGTCTGTAACAGAAAATTTAATATTCCCGCCCTCTTCCCATAATTTGGCGGTTACCGAACCGGTTTTGGTGTATTTAATAGCATTGTCTATTAAGTTATTCATTACCTGCCTAATTTTTTCTTTGTCAGCCATAATTTCCGGCAGAGGTTTGGTGGGTTCTATTAGGCTTAATTTAAGCCCGTGTTCAGTGGCCTGAGGGATTAATTGCTCATAAGTAATTTGAGCCAAGGGTAAAAGGTTAATTTTTTCAAACAAGAATTCCATTTTGCCGCGTTCTATACGCGACACATTTAACATATCGTCTATAAGTGAAATTTGAGAATTATTGGTGCGGAAAGCTTTGTCTACTACATTTTTCTGTTCCGCTGTTAATTTGCCAAAGTCGCCGGCAAGTACTGAGCTTAAATACCATTTTATAGTAGCCGGCGGCGTGCGCAGCTGATGCGAGGCAATAGTAATAAACTCGCTCCTGGCAATATCCAATGCTTTTAATTTTTCATTCGCATCTTCCAACTTCTTGGTTAAAACCTCTAAAAGTTCCCTCTGTTTAATTTCTTTTTTAACGCCTTTGACAAGTAAAATACTGACAATAATTGTTCCAAATAATACTATTACCCCAATCAGTTTTTGCCCAGTCGTATTGGAATTAGCAATTTGAATAATTAATATCAAATTTAATAACAAAGTTGCTAATTCGGCTACAACCGCTTTTATATCAAGTAACCGATGCTTAACCATTGCGTAAGCAGTAAAAACTATAAACGGTAAAGTATATAAATGTCCAAATCTAACAGTTGTGGAGTTTCCGAGAACGGCAAAATTTAAAAAACTAAAAATTAAAACCAGGATAAAAGTCGTAATAAGTCCCGCAGATAGAAATTGCCATTGTGACTTTTCTGTACCTTGGGATTTTTTGTAACCTGAGATAATATAAAAAAATCCGGCAATCACGCATATTCCAACGTAAGTTCCAAACAGAGGAATAAATTTCCCGGTTGTTGGAGCTAGCGAACCGTTTGAACTATTAATTATTGGGTAACTAAAAAAAGTCGAGGTAAGGCTTAGAGTGGAAATAATTATTGCGAAAAAAATTAAAATTTTTGACAAAATTTGACTTTTATCAGGTTCTCTTTTTAAGAAATTTTTTATAAATAAGAAAAAAGTTAAGGCATGAAATGTTGCAAAAAATAGTGTGAGGCGAGTTATGGTTAAAAATCCTGCACTATTTTTTATTTGAAAGGAAAAATAATTTGTTCCGATCCAAAATATTTGAGCAAGGACAAAGAAGCTAAACAAGTACCTGGAAGGATTTTTTGGAGCATAATTAACTACTATTAATAGCAACGATAAATTTGCCATTAAAGCAATAATAAATATTGAAAATTCAGTTTGTGAAAAAAACATTAGCTTAACAGTTTATTAATTAAAAAGCGGGGACTATGAGCAGCATTTGTTTTTGGATAGCCAAGTCTAAAAATTGCTTGTGGAAAAAGGTTTGTTCCTAAGATATGTTTTACCTTTTGTCTATAAATTTCTAGTTGAGCTGCAGCGGCTAACGGACCTAAAGCTAAGTCGTTTTGTGTAGCAGTGAGCCAAATTCTTTCAAGACTTTGACCAACCTTTGTCCAATTATTTTTGTTATCCTCTTTAGAAAGCAATACCCCTATATATGGCGTGTGGTTTGTTAGTAATTCTAGGTCTTTTTGTTTACTTTTTTTCGCTAGGTTTACTTTTTTTATCAAAATGGGAGCAAAAAAAGAAACGACTAGCGGTATTCCTAATGTAGACCCTGTCATGCCTACGTAACTATTGGTCCAACTGGATTTTAGGAATCCTGAAAGTTCTTCTCTAAAGATATTTGATTCCATTGCAGAGATTTGAGCTTCGCACATTAATTCTCCCAATGAGTTTTTTTTCTCGCCTTTAATTAATTAATATGTTATTTCTGTTTCAATGCCATTAAAAATACTCTTTGCAGTTTGGGTGTCTAACTCATTATTTTTATATTCAAATCTATTTGTTAGTCGTTTGGGTATAAGGTTAATAAGATGATTTTCACTATTTTGTCTAAGTGATTTGCGGTTAAATGTTAAGTGCCCAAAAATATTATCTGTTTGTGAGCCGTGGTTAAAAGAGGCGGAAAAGCCAAAGTATTCGGCTGCAATTAAAATATTTTCTAAAAGACAGCCGAAAGAAATACTTAATTGCCTACCCATAGGATCACTTTCAGACAACGATCTCTCGGGACTTATTTTTATTGTGGCTGAGTTTTTAACAATTTTAAATTCCCATGGTTGGCTGTTATGACCCGAAGGAGCCAGGATACCAAAGCAAAGCAAAAACTCTATCTGCTTTTCTATGAGAGCATCTTCGGGGAATTTTTTTGGGTCTATTTCCCAAGATAGATAGTTATTTTTGTTTTTGAAAATCATTTTACAATATTATTTTTGGTTTTTTTCCTTGAATGCTTAAAAGGCCTAAGTGTTGGTGCTTTGAATATTTTGTTAAATTGCCTGGGGCGGTGAGCTTTATTTTTGGCAAGGCCTTTTTACCAATTGTTTGGTGGAGTTTTCTAAATTCAAGGCTTAGGGAATCAAGAGTTTTGACAATGGAATCCTGTGCTTTTTTTATCAAACTTTTTTGGGGTTTAAATTTAGTTTTAGTTTCCAAAATTAATCCAAGTTCTTCCTGCGCGTGGTTTTTTACCATTTTGTGGTAGGCAAAGTAATTACCGTTTAAATATTTGGAAATTTGTTTGTCTTGCAGGGAAGCGTTAATTTGCTCGGGTAAAATATTTAAAGCGTAAAAATTTACAGCAACATCGGTTCGACCGGTTTTTACAACAAAAGGTAATTGCCACTCTTTAAGCCAATGTTTTTTTGCTTCATTGGTAAGCCTTAAGTCATTTAAAATATTTTGTATTTCCTCGTAAGAAAAAACTTTTCCCTGGTCATGTATATTATACCGCACCAGAGGAATTCCCGCGTCCGCTGTTAAAATTAATTCCCCATTTATGCTTTCAAAGAATATTTTTTCCGGGTCAAATTGCAAGAAGGCCGGTATTTCAGGCGCATTTCCAAACAGCATTTGGTTTAAGGCTGAGTTTTTAACCGCTTCTTTTCTTAAAAAAATTGAAAGAGGAGTTTCAAAACCCATAGGACCAACATCTGCCGAACCGTATAGACTTATTATATTTGATTGGTTTTTTATTCCTGCGAATTCCCCAAGCTTTGCCCTAAAACCTTCCGAAAATTTGTCACCCGCGGTTAGTATTTTTAAATTCTTGGGTAGTTGAATGTTTTTTTTATTGCATTCTAGTATGGTGTCCATTACAAATGGCGGATACCCGGCCAAAACCACATTTTTAAATTCTTTAGCTAAATGCTCCAGTGCAAAAAAAATATCTGTTTTTTCTATACCGGGGGTTATGCAAGAAATATTATATCCTTGTTTAGTTAGTTCTTTGCAAGCGGCTAAAGTAAAACCACCGGCTACCCACACACCCATTGAAAAACAGATTATTACTAAAGTCGGTTCAGTTTTTTTTAAACCATAAATTTTGGTAAAAATGCTTTCGTGAATTTGGGCTCCTGTTTTTTCTTGCATAAGTCCCTTTGCCCAAAAGGTCGGTTTTCCCGAAGAGCCGGAGCTGGCGTAAATAACAGAAGGCAAATTGCCGGAAGGCACCAAATGGGACAAAGTATTTTTTTGAATATATGTTTTCTTGTCAGTAAGAGGTAAATTAAAAAAATTTTCTTCTGACAAAATTGGCAAATGGACATTGTGCTTTTTTAGAAAGCCTCCGTAAGCTTTGCTGCTCTGGGCAGTTTTATTTGCCAACTCAATTGCATTTTTAAGCCCTTTTTGCATAAAAAATTTGTTCTAAGTCGTAAATGTATCTGCCGGAGTTTAATTTTTGTTTGGAAGCTATTTTTCTTAAGGCAAGAGAAATTACTGAGCCTGCTACCGTGGCGCTGGTTCCTAGTTGGGGCACCGAAGCAATTTTTTTACCAATTTGGTTTATGCTCTGCTTCATTCTTTCTGAAAGTAAATCCACCCCTACAATTTTATTTGCCAGCTCCAGCCATTTTGGGAATGGTAAATTTTTAATGTCAGAAACGTTGGTTTTTTCTAAACGACCCCCAAATATTTTTAAAGAGGGATCCTGGTCAAACCTTTCAACGTCTAAAATTATGCCTTCGCCGTTGTCAGTTGCCATAAGTACTGGGATTTTGTGTTTTTTGCAAATTTGCCTGGCTAATATTTTTAAATCTATACTATCCATTTCATCGACAAATACATTGAGCTTTGGTTTAAGTAAAAACTTTTCTAAATTTTTTTCGTTTAATCCTTTGTTATAAAGTTCTAGGTTAGCGTAAGGGTCTAAAGCCCAAACCCTCTCTGCGGCTATTTCGCACTTGTCTTGTCCCAAATTTAAGATTTCCGCCTGAATTCTATTTAGGTTAGTTAATTCAATGTTGTCAAAGTCCGCAATTTTTATATTTTTCGGGCCACCACTTAAAACCATTGCCGAAACTATGGAAGAGCCAACCGAAAGACCGGCTACGCCGACGCGCAAACTCCTAAAGGCCAGCTGTTCTTGGTTGGTAATAATATTTTTGTTTCGGGCTGTTCTTAGTTCAAAAAATTCTTTTTCCGGAAAAGTTTGTACCGCGGTTTTTAAGGCTGGGTAGTATACCCATACTGGTTTAATTTTATTTTTTTGTAAAAATTTGTTTAAATTTTCCGGAGTATATTGTTGGCCTTTTTTAAATTTGGGATTTCGGACAAAAAAAAGTTCTTTTAAAGCGCTGTTAAAAGCGCTTATTATTTTGGTGTTTTTGGGAAGTTTTAAGGCCGAATTGTAAACAATAGGCTTCATGAAAAAATTAAAAGTTTTTTAGAGCTAGTGTTACTTCTGCGAGTTCTGAGGTAATTTCTCGGTCTTCTAAAATTACCGGCAAAGCTTTTCTAACTTCCGTGTAAAGTTTTTTTGTTTTAGCGGACAAATGGTTTTGAATTTTTAAGTAGTCAACGGCTTGGGCAAGTGCTACGCATTCAATAGAAAGAACAATAAAAGCATTTTCTACCACCTTGTGAGCAATTAGCGCTGCGTCCGTGCCCATACTAACCACGTCTTGGTTGTCGCCGTTGGTGGAAATGGAGTGAAGACTCATAGGATAAGCTAGGGTTTGGTTATGAGCCGCGGTTGAGGTAGCTACGAACTGAAGGCCTTGCAAAGCCAAAGAAAGCCCGGGTTTTTCTAAATTTAAAAATGGGGGAAGATTTTTATTAATATTGGGGTTAACAAAAAAGTTAAGTCTTCTTTCTGAGAGCATAGAAAGTTTGGTTATGGCCAGTTTTAACCTGTCCATACCTTGGGCAATATATTCACCGTGAAAGTTCCCGCCATGCAAAAATTGTTTGCCTTGCCAGTCTATAACCGGGTTGTCGGTTACGGAATTCATTTCTACCTCAGCTTCTTTCCAAGTTTTTTGCAAGGTGTCGGAAATGGGGCCTAAAATTTGCGCTATGCAGCGTAACGAATAGACTTCCTGAACAGTTTCGTTTATATGGTTTATGTCAGAGCTATGGTTGATTTTAGCATCTAGCGCCAAGCGGTTCCGTATTAAATGAGAACTTTTTAAAATTTGCCTCATTTGTTTGGCTATGGCATTTTGGCCAATATGCGGGCGCAAAGAGTGAAGTTTTTGACTAAAGCTGTCGTCGTATCCGCGTACTATTTCTAAAGCCATACAGCCGGTTAAAACCGAAAGGTCCAAAAGTTTTTTAGCTTTAAAGTTAACCCCGGCAGCTATGCCCGTCATAACCGAAGTGCCGTTAATTAAAGCTAATCCTTCTTTGGGTTCTAGTTTATAGGCCTTTAACTTAGCTTCAGTTAAAGCTTTTTGTGCGGGTACAATTTTATTTTGGTAAGAAACTTTGCCTTTTCCTAAAAGTGCTAAAGCTATATGTGCTAACTGAACTAAATCGCCGCTAGTGCCAACTGCGCCATGTTCAGGTATTACAGGAATAATTCTGTTATTTATAAAGTCGCTAAGAAGCTTAATTAATTTTGGCGAAACTCCGCTGTGTCCTTTAACTAAAGTATTTAGCCTAACTGCCATAGCGGCTAGAACAAATTCGTCCGGAAGTTTTTCGCCCATTCCCACAGCGTGGCTTAAAATTAAATTTTCCTGCAGTTTTTCTAACTGATTATGCGGCAACAAATAATTGGCCATTGGGCCAAAGCCCGTGTTTATGCCATAAATTACTTTGTGATTTTTTTTAAGGACTGCTTGTAAAAATTGGTAACACTTCTCAATATTTTTTTGTGCGGCTAAAGACACGGCAATTTTAGTATTTGCCTCGTTATTAAGGGAAAAAATTTGATTTATGCTTAAACTGCTGCCAGTTAAATTAAGATTTTTTGATTTCACAAACTAATTAAATTACCTCTGCCAATTATAGCACATTTGGCTTGTTTTAGCCATGAGTATTGACCAAAAATTGGTTTTATGGCAGAATAGTGAGTCCGAAATTTTTGGGGAGGACCTATGAAATTCGCAAAGCTATGTGTTTTGCAGGCTTATCGCGTGCTGTCGGCAATGGCCTTTGTTTTTTTCGGTCTTTGGCTGTTTGCTCCGTCGTTGCCGATTTTTGACCAAGGTCATCGGCTGGTCGGAGTAGGGTCTGATGCAGAAGCTCAAGAGGTTGTTACCGCCGCTATTTGGCGGGCAACAGGACTTCACGAAGCTTTTGTGATTGATATGCCACCCACCAACCAAGTTGTGTTGGCTGACGGTATGACCGTAGTCAATAAAGTCACCGGCGATGACTGGAGAGGTTTTTCTTCGAGCGGGGTTTCTTTTGCGGTAAAGAACCCACGAAAAACAGCCGAGGGGTTTGTAAAGGATTTGAAAATCCGCTACCCTGACACCGAGGTCAAGTACATTCAAATGCCCGGCAAGCTTGATCCGGTCGCGGTGGTGAGGTCGGAGGCAATTGAAGGCAGCGTGGTCGTGTTCAGGCGACACGCGCTTTTGATGCTCCCGCTTCCCAGGCCAGTTTACAGCTTCATTTACTGGCTAGTCGAATAAGAGGGATTATCATCGGGGTGCGGTGGCGAAAGCTGCCGCACCCTGTTTTTTTTTACCATTTATGCTATAATTTTAAAAGTAAAAAGCAATGCCTGAAACAAAACAAAAAAAAGTTTTAATTGCAGAGGACGATGTAGCTATGGCGGAAATTGTTACGCATAAGCTTAACGCAAGCGGTTTTTCGGTGCGTCATGCTTCGGACGGTGCAATTGCGCTTAAAATGTTTTTAGAGGAAACTCCGGACATTATGTTACTAGACTTAATGATGCCGGAAATGGACGGGTTCCAGGTTTTAGAGGCAATTCGTAAAAATCCCGACAAAAAAGTCGCAAATACGCCGGTTATAGTTTTAAGTAACCTTTGGAGCAGCCAGGACATTTTAAAGGCTAAAGACCTAAAAGCCGACGACTATATGGTAAAAGCTTACTTTACACCGGACGAAATTTTAGGTAAAATTAACGTAGTTTTAAACAAAGTACATAATTAAATTCACGTATGGTAAGTGGGTACAGCGAGGACTAAACATAGTCATCGTCAACACATTTGTCATCGTGAACAAAGGAAATTTAAATGGAAAGTAAAAAAATTTCGTGTAAAATCGGCGAGGCTGATTTTACATTTGAAACCGGCAAATTAGCAGGACAAGCTAGTGGCGCGGTTTTAGCCAGAGTAGGCGACACAGTAGTACTAGCAACCGCCATAATGAACGACAAAGCAAGGGAAGGCATAGACTTTTTCCCCCTCTTGCTTGACTACGAAGAAAGACTATACGCAGCGGGTAAAATAAAAGGCAGTCGCTGGATAAAGCGCGAAGGCAGAGCAACAGACGACGCTATTTTAAAGGGTCGTGTTATTGACCGAACATTAAGACCGCTTTTTCCTGAAGGTATGCGCAACGACGTGCAGTTAACTGCAATGGTTTTGTGTATAGACGGACAAAATGAACCGGACATGCTTGCGGTTAACGCGGCTAGTATGGCTTTGGCAATTTCCAATATTCCTTATGACGGCCCTGTTGCTGGTGTTAGAGTTGGTAAAATAGAAGGGCAATATGTTATTAACCCAACCCACGAGCAAGGTGAAAAGTCTACAATGGATTTAATTGTTTGTGGTACTGGTGAACATATAATAATGGTAGAAATGGGCGCAAAACTTGTAACTGAAGAAGAAATTGTAGAAGGTATTAAGTTTGCCCAAGCCTACTTAGGTGAATTGGTTAAATGCCAAATAGAATTTGCAAAACAAGTTGGGAAAACAAAGTCGGCACCTATTATTGTTAAGCCGCACGACTCTATAATGGAAAAAGTTAAGGAACTTTTGACAGAAAGTAAAATGGATGAGGCAATTTATGTAAAAGGTAAGGAAGCTAGAGAAGAAAATATAGACAAACTAACAAAAGAAGTTACAGAAGCTGTGAAATCTGCAGTGGGTGATATAGAAGGCGTTAGTGTAGAAAAAGATGCGGCCAAAGCAATAGACTATGTTTTAAAGAAATATCAGCAAAAGCAAATTTTAGACAAAGAGCGCAGAGTTGACGGTAGAAAATTAAACGAAACTCGCCAAATTACTTGCGAGGTAGGTGTTTTGCCCAGAACTCATGGAAGCGCTTTGTTTACCCGTGGCGAAACTCAAGCCCTAACAGTTGTAACTTTAGGCAGTAAGGGTGACGAGCAATTACTAGACGGTATGGAAGATCCACTCGACGGCCGCGCTAAACGCTATATTCACCACTATAATATGCCTGGCTACTCTGTTGGCGAAGTAGCTCCTTTAAGGGGTCCTGGCCGTAGAGAAATTGGCCACGGTATGCTTGCTGAGCGTGCGGTGGAAGTAGTTTTGCCTGAGCAGGAAACTTTTCCATACACAATGCGCTTGGTAAGCGAGATAATGTCATCGAATGGTTCTACTAGTATGGCGTCTACCTGCGGCAGTACTTTAGCTTTAATGGACGCGGGCGTACCTATTAAACATATTATTGGCGGCTGCGCTATGGGTTTAGTTATGGACGAGAAAAACCCTAACAACTTTAAAGTTTTAACCGACATTGCAGGCATAGAAGACTTTAACGGCCACATGGATTTTAAAGTTACAGGTTCTGAAGAAGGCGTCACTGCGCTTCAGTTAGATATGAAGCTAAAAGGACTTAGCGCGGACATTTTAGCGCAAGCTTTAAGAGAAGCTAAGCCCGCTAGAATGCATATAATTTCTAAAATGAAGGAAGCTATTTCCGCTCCTCGTGCTGACCTTTCTCCTTACGCTCCACGTATTACCAGCTTTAAAATTAAACCTGACAAAATTCGCGAAGTTATTGGCAGTGGTGGTAAAACTATTAACGAAATTATTGCTAACTGCCCTGGTGTTAAAATTGATATTGAAGACGACGGACTTGTTATGGTTACTTCTACCGATGCTGAAAGTTCTGCCAAGGCTGTTAAGTGGATACAAGACATTGTGCGTGAAGTAGAAGCCGGAGAAATTTTTGAAGGCAAAGTAACAAGACTTATGGACTTTGGCGCGTTTGTAGAAGTACTTCCTGGTAAAGAAGGCTTAGTACACATTTCCCAACTCGCTAATTATCGCGTTAATCGTGTGGAAGACGTGGTTAAAATTGGCGACAGTTTGAAAGTGCAAGTTTCAGAAATAGACGACCAAGGCCGTATAAACCTAACACATAAGCCATTTGCCCCAGCTCCAACCCCGGAACAGTTAGCATCTGCTTCCTCCGGTAGTTTTGACCGCCCATCCCGTCCAAGCTTTGGCGGCCGTGGAGGTCACGGCGGCGGCAGACCCCCGAGAAGAAATTTTGATAGATAAGATATTAGCTTAAATTTTAAAATTCGGCTTTTATATTTATTAAAATTTTTATGAAACAAAAAGGCAGAGAAATAAGTTCTGGTGGTGAGTCAAAAAAGAATTGGCGGCATGGTTTGGAAAAGTTAATTACGGAAAGCCTACTCCTTGAAAATCTTAAGGATTATTTACCAAAAGAAGTTTATACTTCTATGTTTAAGTTAAGCCCGGAGCAAAAAAGGATTATTGCGGACAGAATGCTTTTTATGCAAGGGCAAAACAAGAGTACAGAAAATATTGTTGAAGAAATAAAAAAGTTGATTAAGGCTTTTTGGCAATTTAATTTAGGCACTAAAGCCCCAGAACGGCTTGAAGACTCAAAGCTTAAAATAGAGATAAAAACAAATTTACCGGAAATTAAATTAGATGACTTCGAAAATTTTCCTAAAAATAAAGACAAAGAACAAAAACCCAATTAAAATCTAAATGCAAGAAATTAAAGCCATCTATGCAAAAGATGGCTTTATACTTTATAATATTTCTTATGAATTATTTTGAAATTATTAAAAAAGGGAATGATGGGATTAAAGGGTGGAAAGGGGCGAGAACTGGGGTTATACATACCGCGCACGGGGATATACAGACCCCGGCGTTTTTACCGATTGGGACTAAGGGCGCGGTTAAAACAGTTACGGCTGAGGAACTTAAGTTTTGGGGGGCAGACATAATACTGGCTAACACCTACCACCTTTGGCAACGTCCTGGCGATGCGCTTATTTATAAAGCAGGCGGTTTACATAAATTTATGAACTGGAAAGGCCCAATATTTACCGACTCAGGTGGCTTTCAGGTTTTTAGTTTGTCTAAAATGCGCAAAGTTATGGAAGCAGGGGTACTTTTTCAATTTGACTTAGACGGAAAGCAGGAAATACTTAGCCCAGAAAAAAGTGTAGATATTCAAGCCAACCTTGGAAGTGACATTTGTTTAATTTTGGACGATTTTCCTGGGTATCCGTTTGAATATGAAAGAAGCAAAGAATCTATTGCTCTTACAAAGAGGTGGGCGGAGCGCGCAATTAAAGAGCACCAAAAAATTGTGTTAGATGGCGACCCAATAAACCCCGGGCAAAAGTTATGGGGTATTGTTCAGGGCGCTTCTTTTCCGGACCTTAGAGAACAGTCTGCTAAAGATATGGTGTCTTTAGGCTTTGAAGGTTTTGCTATTGGCGGCGTGGCTGTTGGGGAACCTCACGAAGAAATGATGAAAGCAGTAGAAGCGGCTATTCCGCATTTGCCTGAAACCGCACCAAAACATTTGCTTGGCGTTGGTACGCCTTTTGACATAGTTCAGGCAGTAGCCCGTGGCTGCGACACTTTTGACTGTGTAATACCGACGCGCGAAGCGCGCCACGGCAGACTGTATGTGGGCGCAAAAAATAGTGAAGGTAAAGAAGGGTATTCCGCGCTTAACATTAAGCTTGAACAATATAAAGAAGATTTTACTACTTTAGACAACACTTGTGACTGTTATTTGTGTCTTAATCACACAAAATCTTATCTTCGTCACCTTTTTGCGACCGGAGAGCCTTTGGCTGAACGCCTTGCGACTATGCATAACTTAAAGTTTTATTTGAATTTAATGAAAAAAATCCGCAATGCTATAACTTACGACTTTTTTGATGAGATGGTAAAAGGGTACAGAGAAGTAGAAGAGTAGTAGGTAGTAGGTAGCCAGCATGAACAATTCTTTGGCTTGAGAAATAAAAATATTTGTGTTATAAATAAGCGTTATGCGGTTTGAAGCCGCTAATGAAAATCAAGGAGAACGACAATGAAACAGATTAAAACACTTGCTCTGGTTATTCTGTTGCTTGTGCTACATGCACCCTTGGTGCTGGCGCAGGCGACCACCACACATTCAAGCGATCGTCAGGACGTTAACTTGGTCATCCAAAGCCCCTGCCAGGGAAGCGAACCCGTTGCATTGGCCGCCACCTTGGCCATTACTAGCCAGGTGACCATTGATCCGGCCGGTGGATTCCACCTGCAATCCCTACTTCACATGCAGGGAAACGGCTTGGGGATGGAAAGCGGGGATAGATACCTGGTTAGCCAGTTACAAAAAAGTGAGCTCCAAAGCAATAGCTCGCCCCCCTTTACTTTTACCTCAACGGCAAAATTCAGCATCAACCGACTTGGTAAGGGGATTGATTACCAGGCATTGGTGTTAGTTCACTATACCGTGGACGAAGACGGAAATGTGAAGGCGTCGGTGAACAATTCGACTTTTGTCTGCAAGTAGGTGAGCGACAGAGGGTTGCTTGCCTGCGGGTTCCCCCGGGTGGCGCGTGAAAGCGTGCTACCTGGGGTTTTTATATTTGGCTTGACTTTTTGGTGCGGGTATGGTAAATTGTGAAGTCGGTTTCGTGACATATCTGCAGTTGTCACGGGCTGATAATCTAAATTGGAGTAGCATAGAATGGACGTCAATAAGATGTTGCAGGATCTGCGCGCCGAGCGCGCGATGATTGAAGAAGCCATTTTCAGCCTCGAGTGCCTTGCTCGGGGCGAGAAACGCCGTGGCCGGCCGCCGGCCTGGAAGACGGCGGCGCAGGGTGTTGTGCCGGCTGAAGCATCGGCACCGAACAAGCGCGGCCAAAAGCGGCGGAGTAAAGTGAAAGGAGGGGTGTTCAAAATGCCGGAATCTCAGGCGTCCTAGGGACGTCTAACAACCGGCAAGGCAGGACGGGTTCGCAACGTGCGGGCCCGTTTTTCATTTTGGCAAAAAGGGCTTATTTTGATATAATACTACTGAAAATTAATTAAATGCACTACAGAAAACTACAGAAATTATATGAATGACATTAATCTGATGGATAAAATAGTTAGTCTTTGCAAACGCAGAGGGTTCGTCTTCCCTGGCAGTGAAATTTATGGCGGACTTGCGAATAGTTGGGACTACGGGCCTTTGGGCGTGGAATTAAAAAACAATATAAAACAGCTTTGGTGGAAAAAGTTTGTGCAAGGACGAGAAGACGTTGTTGGAATAGATGCGGCTTTAATTATGAATCCAAAAGTATGGGAAGCTTCCGGTCACGTAGCAACTTTTAACGACCCAATGGTGGAATGTAAAAAATGTCACGAACGTTACAGAGCCGACCAATTACCGGAAAAATGCGAAAAGTGTGGTGGCAAAGAATTTACAGAAGCCAAGCAATTTAACTTAATGTTTAAAACAAACCTTGGTCCGGTGGCAGATGAAAAGTCCGCGGTATACTTGAGGCCTGAAACCGCGCAGGGTATGTTTGTGAATTTTAAAAATATTATTGACTCTAGTAGAAAGCAGGTGCCTTTTGGTATTGCACAAATTGGCCCGGCATTTAGAAATGAAATTACTCCTGGTAATTTTATTTTTAGGACACGCGAATTTGAACAAATGGAAATAGAGTTTTTTGTAAAGCCCGAAGAAGCAGATAAGTGGTTTGAGTATTGGCTTGAGCAGCAAAAAGAGTGGCTTAAGGAAATGGGTATTTTAGAAAATTCAGTTTTTGTGGAAGTGCCTGAAAGTGACCGAGCTCACTATAGTAAACGAAGTATAGACACAGAATACAAATTCCCATTTGGACAAAAAGAATTATATGGCCTTGCAAACCGCACGGACTTTGACCTAAAAAACCATATGGAAAAGTCCGGACAGAGTTTGGAATACTCAGACCCGCATACCAACGAAAAATTTTTACCGTACTGTATAGAGCCAACTTGGGGCGTAAACAGGACTTTGCTGGCCGTGCTATGTTCGGCTTACGATGATTCCAATCCTGAAAATATCGTACTCCATCTTCCTCCCAAACTCGCGCCCTACAAAGCTGCGGTGTTTCCATTGCTTAAAAACAAGCCCGAGTTAGTTACTAAGGCTAAAGAAATTTACCATGACCTACAAAAACATTTTAACGTAGCCTGGGATGACCGAGGGAACGTAGGTAAACGTTACTACAGCCAAGACGAAATTGGCACGCCTTTTTGTGTAACCGTTGACTTTGACACCATAGAAAAGGACGGTATGGTTACTGTGCGCAATCGCGACACCAAAGAACAGCCAAGGGTGAAAATTGAAGAGCTGGCAGGATATATATTAAAGAATTTATAAAACCTAAAAAATTTTATGAAAAAACTTTTTAAACAATACATGTCATGGCGGTCGGATTTAAGGTATATGTGGACTGTGGGAGCTATAGTCGCGCTTTTGCTTTTATTCGGAAAAATTTTTGGTAAATAATTGTAGTTGCCCGATTTATCGGGCTCTGAGGTTTAGAAGCTTGATAAATCAAGCAACTACATACAAAATTAATATGTACGCTTTAAAAGACATCCGGCTAAAACAATACGACTACAAAACCGATGGTTACTATTTTGTAACAGCAGTATGCCACGAAAGAAGTAATTTTCTGGAAGGAAAAGAAAGTTTGGTTGAATTGGAACTAAAAGATTTGATAGCTAAGACCCCGGGATCATTATTAGACTATTTTGTTGTTATGCCGAATCATGTCCATGTTATTTTTATTTTGCACAATAGCAAAATGTATTTAGGCGAACTAGTTAGAAGGTTTAAAGCTAAAATATCCCACAAGCTGGGCCAAAAGCTTTGGCAACCCAATTATTATGAACATGTCATTAGAAATGAAAAAGCTTTAGAAAAAAATAGAGAATATATTGTTAATAATCCGCAAGAACTGCTTTTAAAATTTGAACAATTCTATGCGTAGTCGCCTAATTTATTAGACTCTGAAGCTCAATAAATTGAGCAACTACAATGCAGATATCAAGACTAAAAAATCTTCAAACTTCACTTAAAAATCCTATCTTAATAAAGAAAAAAGAAAACCTGTTTTATTTAACAGGTCGGTCTTTTGATTATAGGGCGGAAGAATATTTGTTGATCACAATGAAAAACATTGTTGGTTTTGGTAGTGGACTTGAGAATATGGACTGGATAAAAAAGAGTGATAGATTAAAAAATATTGGGCAATATTTAAAAGGTTATAAACAGTTAGGTATTGAATATGGGTTTACTTATGGGGAAGGGGAGTATTTAAAATATAAGATTTCTGATTTAGGATATAAGATTTTGGTAAAGCCGGAAAGAAGTGTAGTTGATGAAATGAGGCAAATAAAAAGCGCAGAGGAATTGGAAAAAATTAGGAAATCTATGGAAATTGTTGAAAGGGTATTTGGGTTGGTAAAAAAACAATTACGTAGTGCAGGGCATCGGCCTGCTTGGACAGAAGAAAAACTTGCTAAATTTATAACATCAGCGGGATTTAAATTAGGAGCGGAAGATATAAGTTTTCCAGCAATTGTAGCTTCTGGTGCTAATGCGGCTATTCCGCACCATGTGCCGTCATTACGCAAATTAAGAGCGGGGGAGTCAATCATCATCGATTTTGGTTTTAAATACCAAAATTACTGTAGTGATTTTACGCGGACAGTGTTTTTAAAAAAGGTTCCTAAAAACTTAGAAGTAGCATATAATCAAGTAGAGAAGGCATATAATGGGAGTATGGATTTTGTGTCATTCCGGCCGAATGCATCTGAGAGCCGGAATCCAGGAGCTTATATATCTGGATCCCGGATAGCCCTCGCAAAGCCTCCAACTTCGCTAAAGCTTCGTCGGACAAGTCGGTTTTCCGGGATGACAAAGTCAATTACTGGCAATGATGTTTACCAAAAATCCGTAGACATTTTAGCCGAAAAAAAATTAGACAAATATTTTATACATTCGCTTGGCCATGGTACGGGCCTTGAAATTCACGAACTTCCTAACCTTTCGCCTAAGTCTAAAGACGTTTTAAAAAACGGCATGGTGTTTAGTGTAGAGCCGGGCGTGTATATGCCACACTTAGGTGGAATAAGAATAGAAGATTTGGTATATTTAGAAAATGGAAAAGTAAAAAAATTTATTAATGTTCCAACAAGGTTAAAGGACAATATTATATAATTTTATGAGAAATGAGAAACGTGTTGAATTTCAAGCGGCATCGTCAGAACAAGTTGAGGAGTTACGTGGTTTATCGGAAAGATATATAAAACTAGCCCAGCTTCAGGAGAAAAGCGGATATGAATTAATCGATGATGAGGAAAAAAAAAGAATTGGTTTACAAAATGAGATAGCTTTGGCTTTTGTAAGTCATAAAGCTGGTACCCATATTACTTATGGTAATTATTTAGATTTTAAAGCATCTTTATTACCATTAATTCAAGAATTAGAAGTAATTCAACAACTTTCAAAAAAATGAAATTCACTAAAAAAATATTATCTAACGGGTTAACTGTAATAGAAGTTCCTTCCAGCGACGCGCAGAGTGTGGTGGTGGATTTTTTTGTTAAGACCGGCTCACGGAGCGAAAGCGCAAAAGAAAGCGGTATTAGTCATTTTTTGGAACACTTTTTGTTTAAGGGTACTAAAAAGTACCCTACGGCTTTGGCAATATCTTCGCTTATAGACAGTATTGGTGGGGAAATGAATGCCAATACAGGAAAAGAGCACACCCAGTTTTACATTAAGGCGGCCTCACAGCACTTAGAGCTTATTTTTGAAGTGCTTACAGATATGATACAAAACCCCCTGTTTGATACAGAAGAACTTGAACGTGAAAAAGGCGTAATTGTGGAAGAAATAAATATGTACAAAGACACGCCTATGTACGAAATAGAAAACATACTTGAGCAGCAAATGTGGCCGAAAGAAGCTTTGGGTAGGGACATTGCGGGTACTAAAGAAACAGTGACCAAGTTTACGCGTGAAATGTTTTTAGACTATATAGACCGCCACTACCAAACCCCAAATATGATTTTGGGCGTTTCGGGTAAGTATAATCAGACGCAGTTAAATAATTTAATAGAAAAATATTGGAAAAAAATCCCAAAGAAAAAATTTCATGGCTGGGACAAAGCAAAAGACGTGCAAAAGCAGCCGCGCCTAAAAGTTCAGTTTAAAGAAACAGAGCAAGCGCATTTGGCTATGGGCTTTAAGGGTTTAAAGTATGGCGACAAAAGAACCGCGGCACAATCGGTTTTGTCCGCAATATTAGGCGGCGGTATGTCTTCCAGGTTATTTATTGAAGTTAGGGAACGAAGAGGTTTAGGCTATTATGTTAGAGCCAGCGGTTCTAGTTACCAGGACACGGGCGTGTTTAATATTGGGGCAGGGGTACAGGTTGTAAAAATAGAGGAAGCCATAAAAGTAATTATGGACGAGTTAGATAAAATAAAGCGCTACTTGGTAGCGCCGGAAGAATTAACGAAAGCTAAAGAATTTTTAAAGGGTAAAACTATTTTAGCGCTTGAAGACAACCAAGTAAGACTAGACTGGTTTTTAGACCGAGCTGCCTTTTACCCAGACATAAAAACCCCACAAGAAGCGTTTGAAAGAATAGACAAAGTAACGGTTAAAGATGTTCAAAGTTTGGCAAAGACGCTATTTAAAAAAGAACATATGTCTTTGGCTATAATAGGTCCGTATAAATCAGATAAGGCTTTCCGAAAAATAATTTAGTAACCGGTATTATAAAATGGTTTAAAATTATGTCAATTTTATTTAATTTTATTTAATTATGGGCAATTTGCTTGTTGGTTGTCATGTTAGTGCTGCCGGGGGAGTTTGGAACGCGCCTAAAAATGCGGCTGCTTTAGAGTGCGAGACTTTTCAAATTTTTACCAGGCCGCCAATGGGCGGGCCTGCTCCGAAGATTGATGATGAAGCTATAGAGAAGTTTAAAGCAGAAATGGAAAAATATAACTTTACGGACTTTGTTGTCCATTGTCCTTATATTGTAAATTTTGGTTCCGCAAAAAAACCTACCTATCACGGTTCTATTAGTATAGTTTCCGAAGAACTAAAAAGAGCAAATAGTTTGGGCGCAAAATTGGTAATGACCCACTTGGGAAGTTTTAAGGACTTAGGTCCGGAAAAAGGTATGAAGCAAGCGCAAAAAGGTTTTGTTGAAGTTTTGGAAAAATATGAAAAGGGTTCTAAAAATCCATCTGCTCAATTTTTGCTTGAAATAGCAGCCGGCAGCGGGGAAGTTATAGGCGATACTTTTGAAGAATTAGCCGAACTTATGGAACCACTTAAAAAGTTTAAAACTTTTGGTGGGATTTGTTTTGACACCCAGCATGCTTTTTCTAGCGGGTACGATATAAGAACACCAGGGGCTGTTAAAGAGACATTTACCAAGTTCGACAAGATAATTGGCCTAAAGTGGCTTAAAATGTCACATATAAACGATTCAAAAGTTGAATTAGGGGGTAAAAAAGACAGGCATGAGCACATTGGGGAAGGGAAAATAGGGGAAAAGGGGTTTAAGGCATTATTGGGCTATTTAAATGAAGAATTTAGAATGCAGAATGCAGATTCTGCAAACTTTCCTTTGATTTTGGAAACAGAACATGATAAAGTAAAAGAAGATTTGAAAATATTAAAGAAATTGAGAAATAAAATATAAAATTTATGGGAGAATTTGGACCAAAACCTGAAATGCAAAAACCTTCTGTTTTAACAGGTGACTTTGCAGATATTACAAACCCAGCTGTATATATTGAAAAGGCTGGAGATGCAGTTAATGCGTTGAAAAAAATATTTAATTCGGTTGAAAAATAATGAACGAAGACCAAATTTCCAATATTACTCATTTAATACAAGAGTCGCCTCTAGACCAAACAATAAAAGATATTTTAATCCGCGATTTAAAAGCCTCCGGCTTAAGTGAATTTTTGCGTGAACAAATTAAAGCTTATTGTTTAGATGGTATTAAAGAGTTAGATGAAAAAATAATTCAGGCAAAAAAACTTTTGGCCGCGGAAGAAGAAACTCCACCTGGTCAATAAAATATTTTATAGGTAAATATGATTCACTTAGAGAATTCTACAAAAGTTATATTTAAAGTTGTTTTAACCATTTTAGGCCTTGGCTTTTTGTGGGTAATTCGAGATATAATTTTGCTTTTGTTAATGTCTTTAATTGTAGCTTCCGCGCTTGAACCTATGGTGCAGTATTTCAACGAGCGTCGTGTGCCAAAAGCTGTCAGTGTTTTAACTGTTTATGTTTTGGTTTTAGGGTTCGCAGCAACAATTTTGTATTTATTAATCCCGCCGGTAATGACGCAGTTTCAGCTGCTTGCAGACAAGTGGCCGGAATACTTTAGTCGGTTTCAGGGCCAGTTTAGTAGCGTAGATTTTAGTAGTTTTTCTTTACCTTCGCTCTTGCAAGACTTTAGCGGTGGCTTTTTAGACAAAACTTTTGGTGTGTTTAGCGGGCTATTGTCTTTTATTACGGTTTTAGTCATTTCTTTTTACTTGGTGGCAGAAGAACAGAGTATGAAGCAGTTTGTGGCTACTCTTTTGCCGCTGCAGCATCACGACGTGGTTTTAAACCTAATAGATAAAATTCAGAACAAAATGGGACGCTGGGTTTTAGGGCAAATTATTTTAAGTTTTTCTATTTTTGCTTTAACCTACATAGGGCTTTTAATTTTGGGAGTAGACTACGCCTTGTTTCTGGCTCTGTTAGCCGGACTCTTGGAAGTTGTGCCGTACATAGGCCCGTTTCTTTCCGCAGTGCCGGCTGTGTTCTTTGCTTTTATTCAAAGTCCGCCTTTAGCAATTGCCGCGGTTATTTTATATATTATTGTACAAAAAACCGAAGGCTATGTGTTAGTGCCAAAAATTATGCAAAAAACCGTGGGACTTTCTCCTTTGGTGGTTTTAGTTTCTTTACTAGTAGGCTACAAGTTAGCGGGTATTTTAGGATTGCTTGTTTCCGTACCAATTGCCAGCGCGATTTCGGTTTTAGTCCAGGAATTTTCTCCAGTAAAGCCTCATGCCTAAATTTGTTAAAATTGTCTAAAATAGCTATAATATAAGGGCTAATTTGGCTCTTTTTTATTTTTTGTAGCGTGCCGATTTATCGGCAAACTAATATGCCCATAAATGGGCACGCTACACTATTAAACTAATGACTTCAAAATTTTACCTTACCACCACGCTCCCATACGTTAATTCAGACCCGCATTTAGGGTTTGCTTTGGAATTAGTACAGGCAGATGCCATAGTGCGCAGTCAAAAATTACTTGGCAAAGAAATATTTTTTAACACCGGTACAGACGAACATGGTTTAAAAATTTACCAAAAGGCACAAGGCTTAGGTAAAGACACGCAAAAGTATGTGGACGAGTTTGCGGAAAAGTTTAACAATTTACTCCCGGCTTTAGGCGTTTTACCGGAAATACATTTTATCCGTACTACCGACAAGCACCATATTGCCGCGTGCCAGGAATTTTGGAAATCGGTGGAAAAAAACGGCTTTATTTACAAAGCCGAGTACAAAATTAAATATTGTGTTGGCTGTGAACTGGAAAAAACCGAGTCAGATTTAAACGAAGAGGGTGAGTGTCTTATTCATCCGCACTTAAAAATAGAGCTTAGGGAAGAAGAAAACTATTTTTTTAAGTTTAGCGCGTTTGAAAAACCGTTACTTGAACTTTATGAAAAGTACCCGGACTTTGTGGTACCAGACTTTAGGTTTAACGAAATAAAAGAATTTGTAAAAAGTGGGCTTAAGGATTTTAGTATTTCTCGTAAAAAAGAAAAAATGCCTTGGGGGGTAGCGGTGCCTAATGACGATACCCAAATAATGTACGTTTGGTTTGATGCGCTTATAAATTATATTTCAACTTTAGGATGGGGAAACAGTGACGAGTTACGAGTGACGGGTGACAAGTTTGAGCAATTTTGGGGAACAAAAGAAAAACCTAACGCACTGCAAATTGCCGGGAAAGACAACCTGCGTCAGCAGTCTTCTATGTGGCAGGCTATGCTTATGGCAGCCGGACTTCCTACTTCCAGGCAAATTATAATTCACGGATTTATAAATAGCGGCGGACAGAAAATGTCTAAGAGTTTAGGCAATGTGGCTGACCCGTACCAAATTATCGACGCTTTAATATCAAAAGGCCTTACCAAAGAACAAGCGACCGATGCTTTAAGGTTTTATTTACTTCACGACATTCCGACCTTTGAAGACGGCGACTACACTTGGGAAAAGTTTTTAGAAAGTTATAACGCATTTTTAGCCAACGGCATAGGAAATTTAACAAGTCGAATTTTAAAAATGGCGACCTCGAACGGCGTAGGTCTTATCGGGTCTAATAAGTCCTATCAGTCCTATAAATCGTTTGATGAATTCAAATTAAATGATGCCGTTCACCAACTCTGGCAGAAAATAACCGCCTGCGATGTTTATATTCAGCAAAATGAACCGTTTAAGAAAATTAAAGTAGACATTGAAGCCGGAAAAAAAGACATAGAATATTTGCTTTCGCAGCTTTCTGAAATTGCAGTAAGTTTGCAGCCTTTTTTACCTTATACAGCAGAAGCAATATTAAAAGCATTAAGTGAACCAACGTTGGAAAATATTCCGAGGTTGTTTCCTAGGATCTAAATGTCAATAAGAGAAACTTTTAAAGGTGACTTGGTCCAAATCAATTTTCCAAACAGAAATTTGGTTTTTTTAGAATCCTCAAAAATTGTGAAAGTTTTACAGGAAAGGAAGCTTTTACACGAATTTTTAAAAGCTGAAGATCTTGCTCAAAAAGAAGGCTTTGCTGAAAGTGAGAATATTAAAGTAACTCGTTTTGATAGGAATTCTAAGTATCCCCAACACGCTTTATATTTTAAGGTTGAAAGCGGGGAAGGAACTTTCTTTGTTAAAAAGACCCCATTAAAATCCTTGAAAGATTTTGGCGGGGGGACTGGCGAAGTATTTAGTTCAAGAGAGGCTCTAGAATTAATTTCTAAGGCCGACAAGAGTTTGGTTGGAGAAGTTAAAGTGGTTGAATTCGCATTTGGTGTGGTGGATAAGACGAAAAAAGAAGCCTATTTTGTGTCAGGCTGGGATGATGTTTATTCAAATGGGTTGGATAAATATTTTAAGAAGCTTGATGAACAAATTAATGAAGCAGAAGGTAATAAAGAAAGATTATTAGAATTAAAAAATAAAAAAAAGAGTTTAAAATCACGCAGTCATTGGATTAATAAAATATTAAGGGAAGCTGGTTATTTTGATTTAAAAAATGAACACTTGGCTTATAACGAAGAAACAGACACCATATATTTATTTGATTTAAACAAAAAAATTGAGCAACCCTTGGGAGCTTAAATGCTAATAGACACCCACGCCCACGTGAATTTTAAAGGTTTTGAGACCGATGCAATAGAAGTTATGCAGCGGGCTTTGAGTGCGGGGGTTAGTGTTATAAATGTAGGGACGCAAATGGACACTTCTAGGCAGGCTGTGGAGATGGCAGAACAGTTAGGGGTGACGGGTAACGAGTCACGGGTATATGCGGTGGTGGGGTTGCATCCTGTTCACACATACTCACAACATTTAGACGAAGAGGAAACGAGCTTTAATACTAGGGAAGAGAAGTTTGATTATGAAGCTTATAAAAAATTAGCTCAGAATCCGTTAGTAGTTGGAATAGGTGAGTGTGGGCTGGATTACTATCGTCTGCCAGGAAATGGCGATGACGAAAAAGTAAAAAAACTTCAGGCTGAAGCATTTATTTTACAGCTAAAGTTAGCAAAAGAATTAAACAAAACTTTGGTTATACATTCGCGCAGTTCAAAGGGTACGGACGATGCGTGCTTAGACATACTGGAAATTTTGAAAACTGCATCTCTCTGGCGTCATTCTGAGGGAGTGCGGCCGAACGAAGAATCTGAAAAACAAAAGGAGATTCTTCGCTTCGCTCAGAATGACGCCGCGTTGCCTAGATTTGTGCTTCATAGTTACACCGGAAGCCCAGAGGTAGCTAAAATGTTTGTGGACTTAGGCGGGTATATAAGCTTTAATGGTATAATTACTTTTGACAAAACAGGTAACCAAGAAGCAGTTTTAAAAGTTGTGCCGGACGACAAAATAGTTTTAGAAACCGACTGCCCGTACTTAACTCCAGTCCCAATGCGGGGCAAAAAAAACGAGCCCAGCTACGTCCGGCACGTGGCCGAAAAAGTAGCTGAGCTCAAGGGACTTCGGGTGGACGAGGTCGCAGAGGCGACCTCGAGGAATGCGCGAAGGCTGTTTCAGTTGCCGTGATCGCTTTGCTCCACCCACTGGATTTTCTCTGCTTCGGACATTGTTTCCCAGTTTGCTGGAAAATGGGTGAAAGCCTCGCTTGGTTTTACCGTTACTTTTACGCATTTCGGCGCTTCTTGGGTTCCGCACTGATCCTCGGGATCTTGGTGAAGATATGGCATAGACCCTCCTTCCCGAAAACTTTATCATCACCATCATCAAAAGTCAATTACACACGTCGTGTCATCCCGGAATTTTTAAGGGCTGTTAAAAATATCCGGGATCCAGTAAGTAACATGACTCTGGATCCCGGCTCTCGGCCGCACTCGGCCGGGATGACAAAGTCTAGATAACTTAAGTTTATGAAAAAATATAACCCACAAGAAATAGAAAAACGTTGGCAAGAGTTTTGGGAAAAGAATAAAGTTTTTCAAGCTCGCGATAATTCTAAAAAACCTAAAAAATTTATTTTGGTGGAGTTTCCGTACCCAAGTGGAGCCGGGTTACATATGGGTCACTTAAGACCTTATGTGGCGGCGGACGTATATGCTAGGTACCATAGGCTTAAAGGTTTTGAAACGCTTTTCCCAATAGGTTGGGACGCTTTTGGACTTCCGGCTGAAAACTACGCCATAAAAATGGGCGTGCATCCAAGCATAACGACCAAAAAAAATGTAGCCAATGCAAAGAAACAAATGCAGAGCTGGGGTCTTAGCTTTGACTGGAGTAGGGAAATAAACACAACAGACCCGGAATATTACAAATGGACGCAGTGGTTGTTTTTACAATTTTATAAAAAAGGTTTGGCTTATGAATCTACCGGGCTTATAAACTGGTGCCCGAAAGACAAGACCGGACTTGCTAACGAAGAAGTTATAGACGGCAAGTGTGAACGCTGCGGTACGGTAGTAGAAAAAAAAGAACTTAGGCAATGGTATTTAAAAATTACAGATTACGCTGAAAAACTGCTTGAAGGTTTGAAGAATCTGCCAGAGTGGCCGGAACCGGTTAAACTTCAGCAGGAAAACTGGATTGGGAAAAAAACAGGTATAAACATAACTTATAAACTAGAAAAAAACCCCCAGGTTTCCATAGAAGTTTTTACCACTCGTCCTGACACTAATTTTGGCGCGACTTTTGTCGTGCTCGGACCGGAACATCCGCTGCTTAAAGATCAAAATTTACTTGGCATAGACGACAAACACTGGAAGGAAATAGTTAAGTATACTGAAAAAGTTAAAAACACACCTGAAGAAGAAAGACTGGCTGAAGGCAGAAAAAAGACCGGAGCGTTTACCGGGTTATATGTTATTAACCAGTTAAATAATTATAAATTACCAGTGTTTGTTTCAGACTATGTATTGGGCAACGTAGGAACCGGGGCGGTAGTTGGCGTGCCCGGACATGATAAACGTGATTTTGAGTTTGCTCAGGTTTTTAAAATACCTGTTGTAAGAGTGGTGCAAAAAGATGCAGCCGATAATCATCCTATTACTCAAATTGAGCAAGTGCAGGAAGAGGAAGGTACAATGGTGAATTCGGAATTTTTAAATGGCCTTAAAATACACGATGCCACAGAAAAAATAATGAACTATATGGAGTCGCAAGGTTATGGTAAGCGCGTTACCAACTACAAACTTCGCGACTGGGTATTTAGCAGGCAGCGTTATTGGGGCGAGCCTATACCGCTTATTCACTGTGAAGACGACGGGATTGTTCCAGTGCCGGAAAAAGACTTGCCGGTTATGCTTCCAAGTGTAAAAAAGTACGAACCTACCGGGACGGGTGAGTCACCGCTGGCTGACATTTTAAAATGGGTAAAGACCAAATGTCCAAAATGCGGAAAATTGGCTTGGAGGGAAACCAACACTATGCCACAATGGGCAGGTAGTAGTTGGTACTGGCTTAGGTACGCCGACCCAAAAAACAAAAAACAGTTTTCAGCTCTTGCTAAACAAAAATACTGGACCCCGGTAGATGTATATTTTGGCGGAATGGAACATACAACTCTGCATTTGCTATATAGCCGTTTTTGGAATTTATTTTTATACGATCAAGGCTTAGTTAGAGAAAAAGAGCCATATGCTAAGCGTAAACCTCACGGCATAGTTCTGGGGCCTGACGGGGAAAAAATGAGTAAGAGTAGAGGCAACGTAGTAGACCCGCAAGGCGTGGTTAAACAGTACGGGGCAGACGTATTAAGAATGTACGAAATGTTTTTAGGCCCGCACGAGGCAATGGTAGCTTTTAATGACAAAGGAATTGTGGGCGTGGCTCGGTTTTTAGACAGAGTTTGGAATTGGGTAAATGAAATAGCGGAAGCGCCGCATAGTAAAGTTACGGGTGACGGGTTACGAGTGACAAGTAAGAAAGAAAAAGCTGGTGGTAAAATTACCAAATTTTTATTACTCCACGGTAAGGGTGGGTCGCCTACGGCTGGTGTTTTGCCGTGGCTGAAAAAAGAATTAGAAAGTAAAGGTTTTACAGTAGAAGTACCAACTTTGCCAAACCCGGAAGCGCCAAACGACGTAGAGCAAACTGAGTATGTGTTAAAAAATTGTAAAATAGATTCATCGACCGCCATACTAGGGCACTCGTTTGGAGGTGTGGTGGCTTTAAGGTTGTTAGAAAAAGGCGCTAAGGCCGGGCAAGTTGTTTTAGCTGCCACTCCTTTTTCCGGGAAAACTTTAGACAACAAAGAAAGGCCCACAGTTACCGAGGCTCTAAAAAAAGGTTTTGACTTTAAAACAATTACTAAAAACTGCAAAAATTTTGTAGCGCTTTACGACACTAGCGACTATGTGGTGCCTATGTCAGACGGACACAGCTTTGCAGATGGGTTATAAACTCAGCTTGTAAAAGTTAAAAGCGAAAAGTCTCATTTTAACGGAGAAAAAGAACCAAATGTATTTACAGCTTTAATTCCAGAAATGCAAAGCGAAGTTAAAGATACAGAAAAAGTTGAGAGGGAATTAAATAAGCTTATAAAAAAAGTTACTGGGGATATAGAAAGCTTTAGCTTTAATACCTGCATAAGCGCGTTTATGGAATTTCATAACGCCATAAAAGACGACTTTATAACTTTAGAGTCAGTAAAGAAGTTTTTGGTTATTTTATATCCATTCGCTCCGCACATTAGTGAAGAGTTAGCAGAGAGAATTAGAGAATTAGAGAAAAAGAGAAATAGTAAAACATCGCTGCAATTAGAAAGCTGGCCTGAGTTTGATGCTACTTTAATTATAGACAAAGAAGTGGAAATGGTTGTGCAAATAAACGGAAAAGTTAGAGGCAAAATAAAAGTACCTTCCGGGTCTTTAGAAGACTTTGTAAAAACTGAAGTTCAAAAACTAGACCCAGTAAAGCAGTCTTTGGTAGGCGAGAGTATAAAACGCGTAATATTTGTGAAGGACAGGTTAATTAATTTAGTAATATAAGAGTTTTTGTCATCCCGGAATTTTGAGTGCATCCGAAAAATATCCGGGATCCAGAACGCTTGTTTAACTTATCTATTACTAAAACTGGATCCCGGCTCTCAGATGCATTCGGCCGGGATGACACGCTAATGATAATTATTGATTGCAATAAAAAAAACCATAAGCAAATTATAGACGTCTGCGTAAAAGCCCTTAAAGCCGGTAAGACGGTAGTGTTTCCAACAGACACAAGTTACGGTCTTGCGGTAGACGCTAGTAATATAAAAGCTATAAAAAAACTTTATAAGGTAAAGGGTAGGAGTTTTAACAAAGCGGTGTCTGTGGTTGTGCCAAGCGTGGCTTATGCTAAAAAGATTGTGAAATGGGGGAGTATGGCGTCAAAATTAGCAAAAAAGTTTTGGCCAGGAGCGCTCACCTTAGTACAGGAATGTAGAATTAAGAACGCAGAATGCAGAATTTTGTCGGCAAAAAGTTATTTTTTAGGTTTAAGAATGCCGGACAACAAAATTGCTTTAGACTTAGCGCAAACTTTAAAAAAATCCGTAACCGCAACCAGCGCGAATGTTGCCGGGGAACTTGATTGTTATTCGGTTGTAGATGTAATATCACAATTTAAAAATAAAAAATTTAAACCCGATATAATTATTAACACTGGAAAACTGCCAAAACGTAAGCCTTCGACGATTGTTAAGATAAATGGCAATAAGCTTGAAGTGATAAGGCGGGGACCCATATCTGTAAAGCAAATCTTAAATCAAAAATCTTAAATCAAAAATTTTTAATGTTTTCACTCCATTTTCCCCAATACTTTACAAAAAAAGTCCGTGAAGAAATTGGCGAGCTTTATGCTCATTCGGCTATTGCCAACACCGCGCTTTCTATGATGGCAATATTTGAGCCGATTTTTTTGTATTCGGCTTTGGGGTTTACCATAAACCAAATACTTTTATTTACCGCGGTTATTTACGGTACGTACATAGTTTGTATACCCCTAGGCGGAAAAGTTGCTAGTATGTACGGCTATAAACACAGCATTGCGATTTCCGTGCCGTTTCAAATACTTTATTGGATGATGCTAGTTGCTTCGCAGCAGAGCACGTATTTGGCTTTTGCCGCAGCGCCGCTTTATGGGCTTTCTAAAACTTTTTATTGGCCGGGGTTTCACTCTTTAATGGCTCGCTATTCTGACCGCGGGCAAGTAGGTAGAGAGTTTGGTTTGGTTTATTCGTTAATTAGCCTAACACTAATAGCCGGGCCACTTTTGGCCGGGTTTGTGTCGCAGAGGTTTGGTTTTACCATAATGTTTATAGTAACGGCAACTATATATAGCTTTAGTGTTTTTCCGCTGTTTAGAGCAAAGGAAGTTTTTGTGCCAAAGGTTTATGAGTTTAAGCAAACTGTAGAAATGTATAGGTCTTTCCCAAAAAAGTTTTTTGGTTATTTGGGTTTTGGCGAAGAAATGTTGGTTATGAACATTTGGCCAATTTTCATTTTTTTAATTGTTAAAAACTACGAAGGCACCGGAGCCTTGGCAACAATTTCTAGTTTATTCGCCGCAATTTTAGCTTTAATAGTCGGTAAAATGGCCGATCAGTACGGTAAAAGAATTTTAATTAAACTGGGTGCGTTTTTTAGCGCCATAATTTGGGTGGGTAGGCTTTTGGCTACAACCTTTTGGAATACCTTTTTTATAGACACACTTTCGCGTACGGCTAAGGAGCTAGACTTTATACCAATATCTACAGTTACCTATATTAGGGCGGAAAATACCCATGTTGTGCCTTATGTTGTTTTTTTTGAACAGTCTTTAGCAATAGGTAAATTTATTACTTGCTTGCTCGGAATGGTTATATTTAGCATATTTAGCGGGCTTTTTGGACTTGCAGCGGGTTTTGTGGCATTATTTATATTAGGAGCTTTATTTAGCCTTTTGTATATGCTTATTTAGATTTTAGGTGTTAGATTATAGGTTAAAAATATGCAAATAGAACAAAAGCAAAAAATTGAAGCAATTTTTGAGAGCAGTTCTTTGTGCGTTATTGCCACAATGGGCGAGCACAAGCCCGAGGCAGCCCTAATTGGATTTTCGTATATTCCGGATACTTTGGAATTAATTTTTGGCACCTTTGAAAATTTTAGAAAGTATAAAAATCTTCAAAAAAATAACAAAGTTGCTTTTGTAATAGGTTGGGAAGACGCAAAAACTGTGCAATATGAAGGTATGGCAGCAGAGCTTTCCGGGCAGGAATTGCTAGAAAAAGAAAAAATATATTTGCAAAAATTTCCCAAGTCAAAAAAATATTTAGACCATAAAGAAGAAAAATTTTTTAAAGTTACCCCATCTTGGCTCCGTTATAGGGATTTAAGCGCAAAACCTGAAGAATTATTTGAAATAAATTTTAATGATGAAATCTAAATTTCAAATTAAATACCAAAGTTTAAAGCTGTAATCAGTCCTGTTTTTTCTTTTTCTATTAACTAACAACTAAAATCTATTAACTAACATGAACTACGCACATATTCAGTCGGAGGATATGGAAATTTACGAAATTATTCGGAAGGAAGAGCGAAGGCAAAAAGAGGGAATAGAACTTATTGCCAGTGAAAATTATGTTTCAACGGCAGTGCTTGAGGCCATGGGAAGCATTCTAACTAACAAATATTCGGAAGGTTATCCGGGGAAGCGTTACTATGGCGGCAATGAAGTTATTGACCAGGCGGAAACTTTGGCTATAAACCGCGCTAAAGAACTTTTTGGCGCAGAGCACGTTAATGTGCAGCCCTTGAGCGGATCACCTGCAAACCTAGCAGTTTACATGGCGCTCTTAAACCCGGGCGACAAAGTTTTAGGTTTTTCTTTAGACCAAGGTTGGCATTTATCGCACGGACATCCGTTAAACTTTTCGGGCAAACTTTACACCATAATTCCGTACTTTGTAAAAAAAGAAACCGAAATTATAGATATGGATGAAGTAGAGGCTATTGCGTTGCGTGAAAAGCCAAAAATGATACTAGCGGGTTTTTCGGCGTATTCTCGTAGCTTGGACTGGAAACGGTTTAGGGAAATTGCGGACAAAGTCGGAGCCTATTTGTTTGCGGACATAGCTCACATTGCGGGGCTCATAGCGGGTAAGCAATTAGAAAACCCTGTACCTTACTGCGACGTTGTTTCAACCACTACGCATAAAACTTTAAGAGGCCCGAGAGGTGCTATGATAATGTGCAAAGAAAAGTTCGCAAGTGCAATAGACAAAGCAGTTTTTCCGGGCGTGCAAGGCGGGCCGCATGACCATATTAATGCGGCTAAAGCTGTAGCTTATGCCGAAGCGTTAAAACCGGAATTTGCGGAGTATTCCAAACAAGTTATTAAAAACGCCCAGGCATTAGCAGCGGCTTTACAAACCAAGGGCTACCGAGTTATATCGGGCGGGACAGATAACCACTTAATGCTTATAGATTTATTTGGCTCTAAACAAATAACCGGCAAAGAAGCGGAAAAATGTTTAGAACACGTAAGCATAAGCATAAACAAAAATATGATCCCGTTTGACCCCAGAAAGCCTATGGATCCATCGGGTATAAGGCTTGGTACCCCTGCCTTAACTACCAGAGGCTGCAAAGAAGCAGAAATGCAAACCGTGGCAGACTTAATAGATGAAGCCTTAAACAATCGCGCAGACGAAAATAAATTAGTTGAAGTAAAGCAAAAAGTAAAAGACTTTTCGTTAAAGTTCCCGGTTCCGGGAATAGAATAGGAAGAATGTAAGAAGTAAAGATATAGGATGTAAGATTTGAATTAGGCAGATTTAAACTAAAAAGTTTTTTTAATTCTTACATCTTAATTCCTATATCTTAAATTTTTTATTATGACAATTTTGCAAGCTTTTATTTTAGGCGTTGTGCAGGGACTTGGGGAATTTTTACCCATTTCTTCTACTGCGCATTTAATTCTTGCTCCGTGGCTGCTTAAGTTTAAAGACCCAGGACTTGGTTTTGATTTGGCTTTAACTTGGGGTACCTTGCTTGCGGTTTTAATTTATTTTCGCACAGATATTCGGGATTTAATTCGTGGTTTTTGGCACAGCCTTTTTAAGTCCACCCGCAATTTTGAAAATAATATTTACCAAAAGCTTTCTTGGCTTATAATATTGGCCAGCGTGCCTGGCGCAATAATTGGTAAGCTTTTGGAAAAGCAGGCTGAAAATGCTTTTAGAAGCCCACTGCTTATAGCTAT
>CAZAED010000011.1:0-28096 GCA_964484145.1 uncultured Candidatus Saccharibacteria bacterium
TTTTTTTTGGGAATTGCCAAAACCATACGCTCTTGGGACTCCGAAATCCAAATTTGCCAAGGGGCAAGGCCTGGGTATTTTGTTGGAACACTGTTAAGTTTTACTTCACAGCCGCCACTTTGTTCGGCCATTTCACCAACGGCCGAAGAAAGTCCGCCCGCGCCGCAGTCGGTAATGCTGTTGTAAAGTCCCCGCGCTTCTTTTACTATGGCATCTGTGAATTTTTTTTGAGTTATGGGGTCGCCAATTTGTACGGCAGTAGAAGGGGAGTGTTCGCTTAAGCCCTCTGAAGAAAAAGTCGCGCCATGAATACCGTCAAGTCCGACTCGGCCGCCGACCATAACTATGTAGTCTCCGTTTAGCGCTTTTTTTATGTGGCTGGGCTTACCATTAATTTGCTTTGGAATTAGTCCGACTGTTCCGGCAAACACCAAAGGCTTGCCTCGGTATTTTGGGTCAAAATACATAAAGCCCGAATTAGTCGGAATACCGCTTTGGTTTCCGCCCGCGTTTATGCCGGCAATAACTCCGTCCATAATTCTGCGGGCCGATAACATCTTATTTTTCATCTGCGCGTCTCTATATAGTTCGGTCTCATTGGTTGGTTCTGCGAGGCAAAAGCCATAGGTATTAATTACCGGTTTGGCGCCAAGGCCAAAACCTAAAGCGTCGCGGTTAACTCCCACAATTCCGGTAATTGCCCCGCCAAATGGGTCAAGCGCCGAGGGGGTGTTGTGGGTTTCTACTTTATGGGTAATTAAAAAATCTTCTGTAAATTTTATTGCTCCAGCGTTGTCGGAAAAAACGCTGACACAAAAGTCACCATTGTTGCTTGCCCCAGTACCAGAAGCCGCCGCGGCTTCGGTACGGGGCTTCGTCCTCTTACTTTGTCTTATAACTTCTGTGGCTCTTTTAATATAATGTTTATATAAACCATCTTGTATATTATCAATCGGACTCGTGAAAATTATGTGTTTACAGTGCTCGCTCCAAGTTTGGGCTAATGTTTCTAACTCTATGTCGGTTGGTTTTCGTCCTAGTTTGTTAAAATAATTTTGTATAGCTTTAAGTTGATATAAATCTAAAGCCAAAGGTCCGCGTCTTTGTGTCTTGCCGGACCCCGATCCGGCACCCAGGCTATTTTTGTCTGGATCCTGGCTCCCCGGATCGGAGTCCGGGGCAAGCTCAGGCCGGGATGACAGTTCTAATATCCCTAACTTCCCAATATCGTGTAGTTCTTTTTCACTCACATTTAAATCTACTTCTAAAACTTTTTTAGTAGATGTTAGTTTAACCACGGGCAAGTTAGGTAAAAAGCCGTTTTGTTTTTGGAAATCTTTATAGGAAAGTATTGTGGCTTTTTGAATGAGGGGGTTGTAGAGGGAATCTGCGATGATTTGAGTTTTCTTTCTGTAGTCAGCTGATTTATCAGCTTTCGTTGCTGTGAGTGAGCCCATAAATGGGCTGACTACAGGGGAGAGTGGCTGGGTTTTAAACTGTATTAAATACACCTGACTCGAATATACATTTTCATTTTCGCTAAACTTATATCCAGTTCCATCGGCAATTGTTTCTTTGGCCGTATTGCCCACATTGTCGGTAACTCCCGGAAGAAAACTTATCTCAACCGCAAAATCAAAGTTGTCTTTACTCGTCACCCGCTTGTCCGTCGTAGCTTTAGCGAAGGTGGATAACTCGCCTGCCCCGTAGTGTGCCGATTTATCGGCTCTACTACTGGGGTCACCCGTAACCGCCTCTTGCGTTACTGGGTTTGCTAAAAGTTCGCAAGCCTTCTTTATTTGCTCCTTATTTAACTTTGCGTCTACCGTATAACACTCTATTATTTCTACATTCTCCACCTTACCCGAAATTCCCAGGGAATTAAAAAACCCGCGTCTAGATACACTGCGGGCGTCGGGGACTTTTGCTTTAACCTCAATTCTTAGTGCCTGTGGTTTAGGCATTGGGGCAAATGAAAATTAATTGATATTTGGATATTAGATATTAACCAACATTGTCTTGCTAAAACCTAATTTCTAAAAGCTAATACCTAAAATAATTATAGCGAAGTTTTGGATTTTGGGCAAAAAAAAGCCCCTTTGGAAAACGGATTGTGTAATCGGTTTTCGCAGGCAGGTGGGGCGGTGCCGGATGGCGGATTTCAGGCAGATCTTCGCTACTTGAAGATGGTTGCCCAGATGGCAAGCGCGAGTACCACAATGACCATTGCTAGCCACCATGGAAAACCCGTACTTTTTCTTGACGATGGCTTGTCATCAAAAAATTTTCCCGGCATACTTCACCTCCTTTGCTTGAACATTCGAACGCCTTCATATTACGCCTAATGTAGAAATACTACAAATTATAGAAACTACTGAATTATATTTTAAAATTTACTACGAAAAACTACAGAAGCGAGAGTAAAAGGTTTTTGTAGTTTTTTGTAGTGTATATATTATCTTTCTGTAGATATAAAAAAACCGCCCTAAAGGCGTTTATAAAAAAAGGGATCCGGGGATCCCACATGGCGCAAGAATTTGCGTGTACATGCGAGATCCCCGGTTTCAGGGGGCTTCGAGGTTAGCGGCCGGCGCTCATCGCCGGCGCAGAGAGAAAGCTTAACACGAACGATCGGATCGGTTAGGCGAGGGCCGTGAGGCCCGTACCTCCTTTCTGGAGGTCTGCAGCAGCAGTATTGGCGGTGGCCGTCAGTGTGCTCACGAAGTGAGTCACAGTGGCGGGAGCAGTGCCAGGAAGATCGACCGCGAAGTCATTCGCCATGATGCGGGCGGTGTTCACGGTGGTGTTCAGGGTATTGGCGGTGCCGGCGGCGATGTCGGCAATGGCGGTGGAACCAAGGGTAGTGGCGGTCAAGGTTACGTCGGTGATCTGAATGCGCGTCATGTTTGTGTTACGTGCCTGGTCACCGTAGGCGCCTGGCGCGACGAAATGAACAACAGCAAATTCCGGTGCAACCGTGATCGTGTTTCCTTGTTTGGTGGCGCCGAGAGCGCCGGCTTGATTCAGGATCGGGTTCACGTTTACGGACATCGTTGCGCCGGGGGGCGCTGTGCCGTGTGTCTGATTGAGCGGGGCGGCCATGCATAGGCTGAGAGCCAGGGTGATGGCGCCGGTAACGACCAAGCGAACAATGGCGGTGGCCTTCAAATGGGTCATCGTCAGGTTCCTTTCTAGCTAGGTTACCTCGAAGAGGCATTTCTGGCCGAGGGGCCAGAGAATGAATCCTCCTGAGGATTACAAAAATAATAAAGTACTAGTAAATATTTGTCAAATTTTTAGATCAGACGTACGCAAATATATACAGATTACTTAGATGTAATTTTATGCCCGTATGATATAAAAAAACCGCAAAAAGCGGAAATGGGGTGGCGGAGTCTGGGGGATGCTACAGACTCCGCCGGGCGCAGGCAGCGAGGATGAAGCCGCCTGCAAGATTGAGAAAGTCACTCCTTTATGATTGCGGGGTTCCCCGGTTGCCCGGGGTTCCCTTTACTATCTAGCGAACATGCACGTCGCCGATGCTGGCGTGCGAGCCGTTACCGATGGCTGTTGCCGTCGAACCTGTTGAGTGAATCCGCACATGAGAATTGACCACGTGATTCATCGTCTGGTTCTTGGCAGGGGTGGATTCCACAGTTGTCGAACCCGCTGTGGGAGGGGAGCTGCCGGCAATGGCAGCTAAAACAAGTGGAGCCGGGATCATCGTTACGTCGTAGTTAGATCCGGTCTGATTCTCCTGCCACCTGTCCTCGATGGACCGGGGGGAAGAGTTCAGGTAACTGCCCCAAACATCACTGTTGACGCTCGGGGGCCAGTTGGAACCGTTCGTGCAGGGTGCACCGATAGCCAATCGTGTAGTCTGTGCAACAGAACTTCCACACCTTGTGCCGATCGGCTGAGCCGTGTTGTTGGTTGTTGCCGCGCACGCGCCGTCGCGTGCGGGCTGGGCGTAGATGCCGACAACAGTCGTGTTGCGGCAGGGGTTGATGGAGGCCGCGAGTCCGGGAGGGGACTGCGCCGTCTGGTTGTTGTTTCCGATCGCATAGATGCTGCCAGTGCCTGACGTGGCTTGAGCAGCAAACAATGCGGCGGGTTGAGTGGCTTGAGCGGACATTGGGATGTCCAGTCCGAACATGCACACTACGATCGCTAACAGCGCCAGAGTTTTTGTCACGTTGAAGCGTGGCATTCTTTACCTCTTGCTTGTTTGATCTGCACTAAACTTCAGTGCTTTAAAAAAGTATATTTTAGCCAGCAAATATTGTCAAAGACTACAGAACCCATTACTTAGATTCAGTAATTTTTTGTAGCATTCTTATATTTAGATAGTCTTTTGTAGTTTTAAAAACCCGCCTCCGTAGTTGGCGGATGAGCGGGGAGGGAGTTAAAGGAGGGAGGAGAAGACTAAAGATGCGAATTCTTCTCCCGTTTTGTTGCGGGGTTAAGCGTGGGTTAAGCGGGGTAACGGTCGGGGTGTTGGGGGTGGTCTTGACTAGGTTCCACCCAGGCGGGACTTTTGGTTTGCCGTACGCATCTTACGGCGAGTTACCCAAAACTAGAAAATTTGTACGCCCTATAGGATTAGCGCACATTTTTCCTCTTTTTGGATTTTAGTGACTAGCGAATGCTAGTCGTAAATTGGAGGCAGGTCATGACCCCTTTCTTCCGAGGGGTCTCCCGGGTCTTCGCAATATATGAACATAAAAAATATTCTATCACCATTCCACTATTTTGAAAAGCCTTTATAGGTTACCTAGACAAAGGTTTGGGGGGTTTGGTAGACTTTGGGGGAAAGGAGGGGTCGTATGATCCCACTATTGTTGGTTGTAAGTTTGTTGTTGGGAGTCGTGGGCGGTGTTCCGATGTTGTGGGGAAACCGCGTCTGGAAAAGGCGGAAACATTATTGCAGGGAAGCAAAGGCCTGCGAAATGGTTTTGGATTGTCCGTGTATGCCCTGGTGGGTTGGGCTGTCTAGGCGCCTGCGCTGGGCATTTAACCGTTCCGAAATTTTGTTCCAAATTGGCCGGTGGGCACGGCCGGGGAGGAGTTAGTATGGAACCAATACTCGGGATTCGTTATTTGGCCGAGACTCGGCCAAAGGGTGATTATTGGCTGATTCCATCCTGGCTGTTTCGTCTGCTTTTGTTTTTTTGCGACTGCGGCCGGCGGTTCTAAATGCCGGCTGCTCACAACAGAACGTCAGGCGCTGGAAAAAGGGATTTATTTCTTTTTCCCAGCGCCTTTTACTTTTGCCTGTCAAGAAGTAAGGGGATTGACATAAGTAAGGAAATTATTCAGAATTTAGAAGTTAGATTCGGCCCCGAGGGGCTTTTGAGGAGGATTGCGATGACGCTTCTCTTTTTGAAGAGATGGGTAATTGCGTGGTTTTTTGGAGGCGTTGTAATTGGCGCCTTTGTACTGGCCAACATATTTTTCAACCCAGCGCTACAGGACCTGTACAGGGTCAAGTTTGCGCTTGGATGTGGTGTTGGGTTTTGGAGTTTGTTTGGTCTTATTGCCTGGGGTGAAGGCGACGTCGATTGGCAATCTCTGGCCGATCTCCCAACGGCCGCTCAACTTGACTGGGACAAGCAATGGGAGAAAATCAAATCTGGCAACAAGTAGACACCGCCCTTTCTCGTTTCCGGGGGAACTCAAACCCCCGGAACTTTTTATTTTATCTTTAAAGTTCTATAATATATTTACAAAATATAAATTTACATACATTACACAAATCTATAAATTCTGTAGGTTTCCGTAGTGTATTTCTGTAGCCTATGAAATTAGCAATTTTTGACATCGACGGTACAATATTTCGCTCAAGTTTGGTAATTCAGCTGTGCGAGGCTTTGGTTATGGCTGGGATTTTTCCTAAAACATCACAAAATGAAATTGAAAAAGAATATTTAGCTTGGTTAGACAGAAAAGGCAGCTATGAAGCGTACATAAATAAAGTTGTAAAAATTTACATAAAGTACATAAAAGGCAAAAATTTTAGCAAAGTTAAGCGCGTGGCAGACCGGGTTATTAACTTACAAAAAAACCGAACTTACCGGTATACCAGAAATTTAATACATAACTTAAAACAAAAAGGTTACTTTTTAGTAGCTATTTCCGGCTCGCCAGACTATATAGTAGAGGCGTATGCCAAAGCCATAGGCTTTAACGCCTGTTTTGGCACGCAGTTAGAAGTAATAAACAACAAATTCACAGGCAAAGCCGTGAATTTGGAGTCAGCTTTTAACAAGGCCGGAATAATTCGCGCGCTAGTAAAAACTCACAAAGGCGTAAATTTAAAACAATCTATAGCAGTAGGCGACACAGAGGGTGATGTTGCTATGCTTTCTTTAGTCGGCAAGCCCATAGCCTTTAACCCCAACTTACATTTAGCCAAAATTGCTAAAAAGAAAGGCTGGCAAATTGTAGTAGAGCGAAAAGACGTAATTTTCGAGTTAAAAGATTTTGCATATAAAAATTAAACAATCAAAAATTCTATCTTATAACATCTAAAAACTAATAAACTAATTTTGTTGCTAAAAAGTCACATATGTGACTAAATAGCAACAAATGAAGTTGAATAATTAATAGGCATTTAAAGGCCTGGTTTATAGGTAAAAAATAATAAAAATTACATTAATCCTAAGGCGGTAAAGTGTTGTTTTAAAAACTTTTCGTCTTCAATATCCATTCTACTAATTTCCATTACAGTTATGTATTTTTCTACATTATAGTGTTCAGCTAGTAGTTGTAGCTCTTTGCGGGGGTCAAAAGGGTAGAACCACAAAGTACGCTGTAAAGCATAAAAGCCCATACTTTTGATTTTTTTTCGAAACATGTCTGCCGCAGTCCTATGTGTTAGGGTGGGTATATCAGCCGCGACTTGCCACCACTTACCATCCCAAACTTTTTTCGGCACTTTTAGAAAGCCAAATTTGGTTTTGGCTAGAATAAGTTCTCCTTTTTTTGTAAGCTCTGCTTTTAAGTCGTTATTGCTTGGTTTTAAAGTTATAAGCCCCGAGCGTTTGAGATAGTAGAAAATTTGTGCTGTTTTTATTTCCTTTTCTCTTTTAGTCAGGCTTCGCCCAAGCCTTTGTTCTTGTTTTTTGAAAATTGTTTTACCTAAAATTTGTAAAGCATTAGGCGCAACCGTGCTGACCGCGGCAAGGCCAAGTATTCCCACCAAGGTCATTACAACTAGGCTTGCATTTTGAAATTGCTCAATTTCTTTTGGACTGAACCATTCTTTTTTGAGTCCCGAATATTTGTTTATTAGCCCGCCAAGTTTTAAGCGCCGCTCTTTTATTATTTCTTTTTTTGTCATAAAAAATTTAGTGTGACTGTTTTGTTGCTAAAAAGTCACATATGTGACTAAAGAGCAACAAAACATTTTTAGTAAAAGGAGGTTTGGGTTTTTGGGTTATTATATTTCGCTGGTGCAGAAGGCGCAGCGGGTGGCTTTTAGGTTTATTTCACTAAAGCACTTTGGGCATTTTTTGGTGGTGGGGTCTTGGGAGGGTTCTTTGCGGGTGCGAGCTACGAGGGCGTTCATTGGGGTGACTACAAAAAAGTAAATGGCCGCGGAAACCAGTAAAAAAGAAATAAGCGCGTTTAGAAAAAGGCCAATGTTAAACCGGCTACCATTTAAAGTAAAATATAAACCGGAAAAGTCGGGTACTTTGGCAATGGCGCCAATTAAGGGAGTAAGTATGTCTTTAACTAAGGAGTTAACAATAGTGCCAAAAGCCGCGCCAATAACTACGCCCACTGCTAAGTCTATAACATTTCCTCTTAATATAAATTGTTTAAAGCCTTTAAACATAGTTCAGAGATCTTTTATGCACAAAGATAATAAGAATGCTAAAATTTTATAATTATAATATAAATATTATGCCAGTTTTTTATTTGACACGCAATATGCTATAATATATAGGTAAATTTTGCCGGCAAAAAGCCGCGCAGACTATAACCAGTAAATTTGAAACAAAATGTCTAAAAAAATAGCAGTAATAATAGTTTTAGCAATAGTGGCAATTGCTTTGTTTGGACTTATGGCTTTAAACAAGTCCAAAATGTACAAGTCGGGTAAGCAGGAACAAAACAATACCCAAACTCCAGCGAAAGAAATAACTCCTTTGCCTTTTACCAAAGTTGAGACGGATGCGGACAAATTACCCGAAGGTTTTGTGGCCGGTTTCCCCCTTGAGGCCGGAGCAACGGTTATTAGTAACTATAGTGCTAAGACCGCGTCTGGGCTTCAAAGTTCGAGGCGGTTTGTAAGCCAGAAAACTTTGGACGAGAATTATAAAATATACAACGACTATTTTGTAAAAAATAAGTGGAAAATTTTAACCTTTGTAGATATGGCTGCTATTAAGTCCATTTCCGCGGAGTCACCAACCAAAATAAAAGCAACCATAAGCGTTTCCACCAACAGCGCTACCAATAATGTGGAAGTGGATATTGGTTTCTTGCAGCCAATAAAGTAGTAAAAGTAGAAAGGTTTCAAACTTTTTTATTATAGAAAGTTATAGCAGATACGGTTGACAAAAAAGTTAAAAAGTGATATAATATATATCCTGACTTGTAATGGTAAGCCATTAGCCTTTGCTAATAGTTTACCAATGCATGGCAGGCGTTTTGCCGTTATGCAGGTATTTTGTCCTTTGTTGGAAAGTAGATAACTTAAAGTAATTTTAAATTCTCTATTCCCCAATGCAGGGCGACTTTCGGGTTGTCTAAATGCAGAGATCTTGAAAATTTGGCTGGAGGGCCCAATGAAGATTTTTCGTTTGTTTGCAATTGTTCTTCTGTATGTTGTGTCCGCGTTCGCGGCACGGCAAACGGAAATGCGTCGCATTGGCCCTCGTGGCCAGGCGATGCAAAAAGTTCATACGGATAGGGTGCTGGTCGAACTGGTTAGCCCTCTCCACAGAAGTGAATTCCGGGTACTAACCCCGGGGCGAGGACGTTTCAAAAACGTCGTTCAGGTGGAGGTGTCTCCACCATTCACACCAGAAGGGTTCATTGCCCGGCTCAAGGAAGAAGATTCCCGAACCGGACAGCGACGAATCAAACGCGCTGAACTGTCTCCGGTCGTCACACTCCGTGGCGTTCCGAACGATAGGTTTTGGCGGAATCAGTGGTACTTTGGGGCCGACCAGGGTTTCCAAGTACCGAGCATTGGGTTTTATAATGACTCGGACTTGGATATGAGTCACGGTTTAGTGTATGTTGCCGACACGGGTTGTCCGGCAGCGCACGAAGACCTTGATCCTGAAACTATTGTTGACAAACAGAAGTTTGTTGACGACAATTTCCCTGGCGACTTACGTGACCGAAATGGTCACGGAACCGCTGTGATTGGAATTATGGCGGCAAAAACCAACAACGGTGTTGGCATAGCCTCCATGACGCCCGATGTAAAAGTTGGGTGCGTACAAGCGTTGGACGAGTTTGGTGAGGGTGATTTGCTTGGGCTGATAAACATGCTTGATTACGTGTCAAGCTTGCAAAGTCAGCGAAAGCTTGTTGACCCCCTTGCCTGGATTCTTTTGAACCTCTCACTCGGTGGCTATGGCCACAGTGAGTTGCTTGAAGAAGCTAAAGACCGTTGTTCTGCGGCAGGCGTAATTATAGTTGCCGCCGCGGGCAATAATGGTTTTAACTTGTCGCGGGACGTTTATGACTGGTTTTGCAGTAAGTCTTCCCCCTACATAATTGTTGTTGGGGCGAGTGACCTAAACGACCAGCCCGCTAACTTCGGTGGCGGCTATGCCACCAACTACGGCTCAAGCGTAGACGTTTTTGCTCCCGGGGTTGGCATTGCCGCCTTGGGTTTGAACAACACCTACGTTACCGAGCGTGGTACTTCGTTTGCGACTCCGCTCGTAACCTCTACGGTTGCCTTGATGCTCGCAAAGCATCCGGACACAACCCCAAAGGCCATAAAGCAGCGTCTCGCGAATGGGGACCCGTTCAAGGGTCGCCAAGTTGGGGTCAATTTCGTTTCTCGGCTGCAGTATAGCCGGAACGGAGTTCGCCTCAACCTGGAAAAGGCTCTGAGTGAAGACTTAGTGCCTCCCACAATTCCGCTTTTGACCATGTCCCGCGTGGGACATGCGTCGGTTTACCAAGAAATTTCGGTTAGTGATGACAACGCAGTTTTTGGATGCGAGGTCTTACTGGCCGACAGTGAGGGCGGGGAGTTTACCCGCCATGGCGAGCTCGTGCAGAACTTTGTGAAAGGACTGGCGGTTCTTAATGTCCCAGTTGAAGAAGGCAAAGTGTACTACCGAGCAATACAGTGTTTTGACACTGCCGGTAATGCATCTGAACTTTCTTTGGTGGACCGCATTGAGACCCCAGTTAGTCGGACACTTTCGCAGTATGAGGGTGGCTCGACAGAACTCACGGTTCTAGAAGGACCCACGGCTCCGCTATTCCCGGCAAAACTAGGTAGGCCCTCGGGTCTGCTATGGAAACCGTTGGAGCGGCAATGGGTGGTTAGCGGAGAGGAGATTTCGGAGACCGATGCAGGTGACAACCACCTCAAGATACCCATTGACCTAACCCAGGTCAGTGGTTCTGCCGACACAACAGTGTCGGTAACGCTTGAGGGAGAGTTCACTGTTCTCTCTTCCGATTTTCGATCTCTGGGAGATAGCTCTGCAGTCCAACGGTCGGAAGGCTTGTTGGAATTGTGGGTGCTTTCACCCGACTTGCCCAATGGCGGCGCAAAGTTGGCGGACATCCCCAACAACACCGACGCTCAAACTTTTGACGCATCCCTGGTGCTCCGGTACCCAGGCGCGTCACTCTCGATTAGGACTTTTGTGGATGGTAACCGAGGAGCTGTAAAACTCCGGACGGTAACCGTCCGTGTAGACGAAAAATAACCGCTTCCTCACAAGGGAAGCGGCAAAGACCTAAGGCAGGCGTTGTTGGTAACCCCGATGACTCCTGCCTTTTGTATTTGGCTTAAATAAGACAACTATTGACAAAAGTTATGAAATGTGATATATTGTTATGTTGCAACTTGTGCTGACTAAAGAATATATAGGATGTATTTTTTAGTCGGTACGGGTAAATTTTCATGCCCGTGCTTTCTTTGAAAGGCCTTAAGGAGGCTTCAAATGTTTGTGTGTGTTTTTTCCCTTGCTCTTTCTTCGCTCTTTGCGCAGGCTCCTGTGCAAACGGCAACGGAGCCTTCTTTGAAGGCCGCTGAAATAATCAACGTTCGCAACGCGGGCTACCTGCCCAATAACGGGCTCGCAGACGAGCAGTACAACGTCTGGAGTCGGATTGGCGTGTTGGATTTTTGGCGGCAGTACGGCTTCGCGGCCTCCAATCCAGGCGATGATGCAGCGCCCACGGTTGTGTTTGTGGGGGCCGGTGTCAATTGTAACGTGTCGCAACTCGTTGGCAAGTGCGACCCCAGATCACGAAGCTTCATCTTTGATGACGTCTACAACGATACCTCGGGCGCAGACACGTTCGCAGCGACAAGCGTGTTTTCCAACCTCAACGACGGCAGTCCGATCGCTGGATTCTCCAACGCCCGGATTCTAGCTCTGCAGGTCTGGAAGAATAAGGCTGATAGTTTTGGGCGTTTGGTTCAAGACTATAGCCCAGACAACGCAGAACTCGCCTTCCGGTTCCTGCTGGCTCAGGAGGGGACATACATTGTCCACGTCAGCTTGCACTTACAGTCGACTCCATCGCTAGATGCCGTTTTTCAACAGATGGTGGATAGCGGTCGGTTCATGTTCGTGGGCGCGGCGTTAGATCAGGTGGTAGAAATGGGGAGAATTAACTCCCTGCCGTGCTCTAAGTCTGACCAGCCCGGCGTTCTGTGTTTGGCTTCTGTCTCTGCTAACGGGAACTTGGTTCCCGGAGGCTACGGTGCTAACATTACAGGCACGAGTGTTGGGAGTTTTGTTTGGGGGCAGGCACTGAATGGCAAGTATGGTTCCGGCAACGGGAACTACTTGGCGGCGGTTCAGTACACTGCCACGGCTGCACTTTTGCAGGGTAAGGCAACGGCGAGTGGGCATCCGCTAACTCCCAAAGAGCTGAAAGATTTGATGCTTTTGAGTCTCCGTTTTGAAAAGGGGCTGATTAGCAACATTTCTTTTGGTCAGGTTGGAGTGCCTGGAGTGCTCGATGTTAACCAGGCCTACACCGACCTTCTCGCCTTCCTTGAAGGCGAGCCGTTGCCGACTTTTTCAACAATGTCGTTTGAAACGCCGGTTGGCGGAGACGGCAAGCCGCTCGTCTACTTGAGTCGGGGTACGTTGCGGCTGAAGGGCACGGGGTTTAGCGAAACCACGCAGTTTCGCTTTAACGGCGCTGTTTTGAAGTCATCGGTGGTTGACGAGACCACGGTTGACGTTGAGGTGGGGGATGAAGTGGTGGACAACGTTACGTACAGTAGCGGGGTTCTCTACGCCATCCAAACCTACAAGGGTAGGCCGGTTGCCCAGACTTGGGTGCCAATTATATCACCTGTATTCTTGGCGCCCTGACGGGCGCTGCACACACATACCATCGAATTTGGCGCTCCGCCGTGACCATGCTGTCACGGAACTACGGAGCGCCTTTTTCTTTTACCCAGAGACCAAGCTGTAATTTTAGAAAACGGTATACCAAGTAGTGGTATAAGCACGAGGCCAGTGTGTGGATAAATGTGGTAAATTAATTAAAAATATGGTATAGTAAATTCAAATATTATATTTCCTAAAATTTAAATAGGAAAATTTTGAGCTTTGTTTAAAGAGAGAAATAAAAAATAAATTTTAAATATGTCAAAAAAGTTACAAGTTTTATTTTTCGGAGCTTTAATTATTGTTGCTTTAATTTTGGCTTTTAAACCAAAAATTAAAAAACAAAACACAACAGAGGTCGTTCCGCAGAATAATGTGCAAAATACCCAAGCTAAGCCTGAAGGTATTGTGGCGGTTGATACAGACAAATTGCCGGATATGTTCCCGGCCGATTTTCCTATAGAAAAAGATGTGACAGTAATTTCCAATTTTAATTTGAACAAAGACAATAAATACCAATCTACCAGGAGCTTTGAAACCAGCCAGACATTGGCTCAAAAATATAAAATATATAACGATTATTTGCAGAAAAACGGGTGGAAAATAACGCAGACAGTAAATGACAAGTTGATAAAAAGTATTTTTGCCGCAAAAGACAAAGCGGTTGTGCTAATTACAATGAGCCAAAATACTGCAACATTAAAAAATGAAGTTTATATTAACTTTGTTTATTCAAATTAAATTAATATGAGAAACAAAAATTTTAAATTACTTTTTATTTCAAATAATTATATAAAATATTTTTTTGCTTTTTTTATAGCGCTGTTAGCGGTATTTTTTAGTTTAAACAACAAGACTTCGGCTTACGTAACTTTGTATTCCCAAATAGGTTCGGTTGAACTTGGTGGGAGTTTATGCGGTGGTGAGTATTCATCTAGCAATACTTTACCCAGTAATTTTAACGCTGGTACATTCCATAGTGTCACCGCTGGGCTTATTCAGCCAACTCAAGGTCAAATAGCATCACCGATCGCAGTAAATGGGCAAACCACAGTAAGTCAAAGTATACCGGTTTCTAGTGTTCAGAGTGTGGGTGTAAGCGTACCCGCCGGGTTTAATACCGGTGAAGATTTAAGCTCTGTGACTTTTGTTGCAACAGATAGATACACAGGCGCACCTTTGGGAACCGTAACGGTTCCGGCCGCAAGTTGTGCTTTTAATTCAACCACCGCTACATGCAATGCCAGTATACCTGGTTTGTCTGGAGATGTTGTAATTTCGTCTCATTTAGACTACCAAAGGGTAACTACACCGGCTTGTGGTAATACTATTACCTGTCCTACTAGCGCCAATGTTTGTCGTAGTGGTTCTTGTCAGTCAGTTACTTTAAATAACACAGGTTATAATGGGATAAATGCGGAAACTTGTCCGGTAGTTGGTACCTGCAGTTCCAATGCCGAATGTGAAACTCAAATAGATATAAGCGCGTTGCCAAGCAGCCAGTCGGTTAGTCCGGGTGGGTCAGTTAGCTATGCAGTGAGCGTGTCTGTTGGGGGTCAACCAACCCCGCTTAATTTTACTTTTAACTGCCCTGCGGGCCTTGAATGCCGAATTGACGCAGGTGCCGTAACTTCCGGTTTGTATGCACCAATGCGGTTTAGCGACCCTGACGATGACGGAAACTGGGATGGTGTTGTAGATGCAAATACAGGGGGAGGTTTGGGTGCTGCATATTCTAGTTATTCAACTACTGACTGGAGAACAGGAACCATAAATTTTAGTATGTATTTGCCCGAAAGTTTGACTTTGTTAGTTAGGACGAGCGGGGGGACAGCGCCAAATACTTACCCTATTTCAATGAACGCAAAATCTCCGGACGGGTACAGAGGTGGTAGTTGGTATACCAGTCCTACCTGTGCCGGCACTTGTACAGACACAGCTTCGGTTGATTTGGTAGTTCAAAATCCTCCTTGTAGCAGTTTAATTACCATAAATCCTGGTTCTCCTGTTTGTTCGAATGAATCCGCTACTGGGTACGATACCAGCTGGCCTGACTGGAGCGGCGCTTCAGCCGGGGTTTTCAGACAGGTTTTTAGAGCCGCGTCAAACGCTGCTGATGTCAACGGTACTTGTGTTGGCTATGACCCAATAAACTGTAAAGACATAGGTTTAAGCACAGGTTTTCACGATACAACTTTTACAACTTCTGGATTATTACCTAACACAACTTATACAAACAGAACAGCTTTGGTTTGTAATAACGGGGGTAGCAATCAGGTAAAAGATATTGCAGTTTGGACTTGCTCAACTCAGGCTTGTAACACCCACAATTTTGTTTCGGGTGGGCTAGCTTCAGGACATGTTAATAGTGCGGCTTTGGGCAATTTAACTGTAACCACCGGATCGCAAGTTACTGTTGCTTGCGATTTTGGCGCAAACCCAGGTTCAGGTATTCCCAGTATACAATTTCCAAGCGGGGTAGTTAACTGTAGTTGGCCTGGTATAGTTTCCGGAACTAGATATATATATCACTGCGAAGCTCCGTCTTCCGCTGGCGCTGTTACGGTAAGCTGTAACACTGCCAACGTAGCTAACGACTACTGGTGCCCGGTAAATGGTAACGCTGGGTTGTTAACAGTAAACGGCGGGGTGTGTACGCCAAATTCTTTTGATACCTGCGCCTCGGTGGACGGTTCTGTGTGTACCGGCCAAAGACAGTGTAACGCGAGCGGGACAGCTTGGGGAGCTTGTAACTTTGCTTCAACCTTGAACTCTGTCTGTGATGACAATAATACATGTACAGACGTAGGCACCAGCCGTTGTGACAACGCCGGTAGCTGTCAGACAGGCACTGCTTCGGGCAGCCACTGCGACACGGTAAGTAATTTGTGTGTTGCAAACACAACTGCTTCTTGTAGCGGAACTTCTTGTACTACCAATGCCGAGTGTGCGCTTCCGGTTAATGGTGTTTGTGGTAGTGTTGCAAACGGAAAAGTGTATCCAAATGGATCAACCGGATACGCGCCAGATGTTCAGTGTGATGCCGGTACTTCCAATAATACAGCCTTCCCGGCAGCTGGTAGTAGCGTAACTTGGAAATGTTTAGGTCAAAATGGTGGTACGGATTCTGGAAACTGTAGCGCAAGCAGGTCTGCTCCTTTACCACCTTCACCGCTACTAACCTGTAATACAGTCGCAGGAAACACATCTGTTGCATTTAACGGAAGCTGTACTTTGGGTTGGAATGTTGTGGGAGGGACTGCAGATACTTGTGTGGCAACCTCTAGCGCAAATGACTGGACTGGAAATAAAAATGTATCAGCTGGAAGTGAAACTGTAAATAATTTAAATTCCCCTCGTTCATATACTATAACTTGCTCAAACGTGGCAGGGTCTAATTCTTCTACAGTAAATGTAAGTGTAGGAGCGGCTCCGGACTTTAGTTTGGCATATCAAAATGGACCTATGACTGTACAGCAGGGTTCTGTTGTCACAAATGCAATTGGGGTTTCACCTCTAAACGGTTTTAATACCACAGTTAATGTTACTTTGACTGGATGTCCCATTAACTCAACTTGTGTATTTGCAGACAATAGCTCACCCAGCATAGTTTATGATTTAAGCGCTGGCGCCGCTGTTTATAAAACAGTTATTGTTACAGCTGGATTAGCCGAAGTGCCAAATAATTATACTTTAATTGCAACGGGTGTTAGTGGGGCACTAAATCATCCCGATAGCAGAATGTTGACAATTACTGCTCTTGGCGTGGCTCCTTCCTTAACTTTGACTGCCAGCCCAAATCCGGTTGACTATAATACTCCCACGACTTTAACCTGGTCAACTACGGGAACTGCTCCTATAACTTGTAACTCTACTGCCGGAACTTGGACAGGCAGCAACCCAAGAGCGGGAAGCGGTAGTGTACCGAGTACAAATTTAACAGCCGATACAACGTTTACAATGCAATGTACTAATGCTTATGGCACAAGCTCGCAAAGCGTGCCTGTAGCTGTAAGACCGCCAAGTCCTTCTGGAGGCGGGGGCGGAGGCGGTTCTGTGTGTAACCAAATAAGCATTACGTGGGCTGCTATTGGTTCTAGCGTAGACGGCTATAGGGTTTACAGAAATAGTTCAAATAGTACTACTACTAACATAAGTGGAAACTTAACCAACGGAACTACAGCTAACTCATATACAGACACAACCGCTGCTCCGAGCAATAACTACTATTGGGTAGTTTCCTATAAGGGTGCTCTTGAATCCGCACCGTTGTATATAACCAGTAGCCCGCTTGGAGCGACTTCCTGTAATGCCGACATAACCGGCAATAAAGATATTACAAAGGTTAATGGCACGGCGCCATCCAGCTATTTGCCTAATGCTTACTCTACCAATGAAACTCCTAACAATGTTGTGTATAATAAATTTGATATTGTAACTTTTTCCGTCAATTTGCCAAACCAAGCTCCCACTGGAGGTGAAAACGCGAATAATGTAATAATTACCGACACCTTGCTTAACTTACAAAAACCTTTGGCAGGGTGGAATATGAAAATTGGTGCCACAACTTTGTCTGCAAGATCTTTAACACCAGCGCAGTGTACAGATTACCAGACAGCAAGAGCCGCGCTTTCCAATAATGAATATGGAGAATGTGGAACTTCCCCAAACCAGACTTTGTATATTAAGGTGGGTAATATCGCGCAAGGTAACGTGACCTCGGTTACTTACAATGCTCAAGTATTTACCACTTCAACCCAAAGCTTTAGTAGATTTAAAAATAGCGTTGAAATAGACTACACTTCAAGTGTTAGCGGAGCAAATTTAAAATCTCTTGCATCGACTCCGTTAATTGTATTTAACGCGAGTAGCGCGCCTTCTATAATAGAGACAGCGCCGTAAAAGAGATACTAAGAAATTGAAATTAAATATTAAAAACCTCTATGCTACCGCGTAGAGGTTTTTGGCAATACCATATTTAATGGTATAATAACTAAAACAATGATAGATATAAATGAAATAAAAAAAATAATTGGTGGGGAAGTGCTAAACGACGTAGAAACGTTAAAAAAATATAGTCGGGACGCGAGTATTTTTGACGTACGTCCGGAAGTTGTTGTATTTCCTAAGGACTTAGGTGATGTACAAAACTTAGTTAAATATGTGGGGGCACAGAAAAAACATAATCCAAATATTTCTTTAACCGCGCGCTCTGCTGGTACAGATATGTCGGGCGGACCTTTAAACGAAAGTATTATTGCCGACTTTGCCAAGTATTTTTCAAAAATTGGCAAAATAGAAGCAGGAAAAGGCCAGGTAAATATTCGTGGGGAGAAAGTTTCTACCCAAGGTACGGCTATTGTTGAACCGGGCGTTTTTTATCGTGATTTTGAAAAAGCGACTTTAGAAAAAAACTTACTTTTGCCTTGTTATACAGCTTCTAAACTCCTAAACACTGTTGGGGGAATGGTGGGCAATAACAGCGCGGGCGAAAAAACTTTGCAGCTGGGACAAACTAAAGACTGGGTAGAGGAGCTTACTTGCGTTTTAACTGACGGCTCTGTTATAACAGTTAAGTCATTAACTGAAAGCGAGCTGGAAGGTAAAATAAAACTTACAACCCTTGAGGGGAAAATTTATAGGGAAGTTTATGAGTTAATAAAAAATAATAAAAAAACTATTGAGCAAGCAAAGCCAAATACTTCTAAAAATTCCGCTGGCCTATACTTGTGGGAAGTCTGGGATGAAAAAGAAAGAATGTTTCATTTGCAAAAATTAATTGTGGGCAGCCAAGGTACTCTTGCTTTAACAACTAATATTAAGTTTAAACTTATAAGACCTCGCCCCGAGTCCCGAATGCTAGCAATTTTTCTTAAAGACCTAAGTATTTTAGGAAAGCTTGTTACTAAGGTTTTGGAATTTAAGCCTGAAACACTTGAAAGTTATGACGACCATACTTTTAGTTTGGCCATGCGTTTTTTGCCGGAAATGATTAAAAAAATGGGCGGAAATATTATTAAACTTGGCTTTTCGTTTTTACCGGAAGTTTGGTTAACTGTTACCGGAGGAGTGCCCAAGCTGGTGGTAATTGCGGAATTTACCGGCCAAACCGAAGACGAAGTTTTAGTAGAAGCTAGCCGCTGCCAAGCTGCAATTGAAGAAGAATTTAAGGTTAAAACACATATTACAAAAAGCGCTCAAGAGGCACAAAAATACTGGACTATACGCCGCGAGTCGTTTAGTCTTTTGCGTCAGCACTCAAGCGGACTTTCTACTGCTCCATTTGTAGATGACATTGTAGTCCACCCGTTAGACTTACCCCAGTTTTTGCCACGGCTTGATGTAATTTTTAAAAAATATCCAAGCCTTATTTACACTATTGCCGGGCATGCCGGGGACGCGAATTTTCATATTATCCCGCTTATGGATTTAACAAAAGCAGACCAAAGGGAAATAATTCCAAAACTTTCTAAAGAAGTTTATGACTTAGTTTTAGAGTATAAAGGGTCTATTACGGCTGAGCATAATGACGGCATTGTTAGAACTCCATTTTTAAAACAGCAATTTGGGGAGGAAATGGTAAAGCTTTTTGAACAAACAAAAAAAATATTTGACCCGCAAAATATTTTAAACCCAGGCAAAAAAGTTGGCGGTAGTTGGGACTTTGCTATGAAGCATATAAAAACTAGTTGATAGTTGTTGGTTGGTAGTTGTTAGTAGATACAGACTGCATACTGCAAGTTGTTAGTATTTAGTTGGTAGTTGTTGGAAAATACAAATTCATTGATAAAATTTGTTTTTGGGATTAATTTTAACTCACAGCTAAAAATTATCAACTAACCACTATTTTATGCATTTCCAAGATTTACAAGTCTATCAAAAATCTCTTCAGCTGCATTTGGAAGTTCATGAAATTAGCTTAGGCTTCCCCAAGTTTGAAATGTACGAGTTAGGTTCACAAGTTCGCCGGTCTTCTAACGCGGTGCCTGCGCTACTGGCCGAAGGGTTTGGAAATAAACATACTAAAATTTATACAGAAGGAATAAGTCGTTCACAAGGAGAGCTAAGGGAGACCGAACACCATTTGACCGTTGCGTTAAAAAAGGGCTATATTACCGAAGTAAAGTACAAAGAATTATTTGATAGGTATGAAGAATGCGGCAAGATGATGACAGGCTTAGGTAAGTCTTTAAAGGGTAATGAATAGTATTTTTTCTAACAACTATTACCTAACAACTACCAGCTATCCCTATGTACTACTTCGCCTACGGCTCCAATATGAGCCTTGAACATATGCGCAGAATTTGCGGCTGGCACTGCCAATTTTTGGGTCGTTCCAGTTTGCCTAATTTTGACGTGTGCGTAGACGAACGCGGGTATTTAAATTTGGAAGAAAAGCAGGGGGGCGAAGTGTTTGGGATTTTGTATTCTATAGACCAAGACGGCTTAGATTTACTCGACGCGTTTGAAGGCTATCCAAACGTGTTCGGACGAAAAGAAGTTCAGGTTTTTGACGACGAGAAAATAAAATACAAAGCTCAAATTTATATTGAGGAAAAAAAGCCGGGTTTCAATGGAGGTAATCAAATTCGCGCCGAATATTTTAGGCGCGTAATTGCCGCTGCCTATGAAAACCGCTTGCCCGAAACTTGGGTAAATAAAATAGAGAGCTTAATGGAGGGGAAAGAAAGAATATAGGGGAAACAATTAACGATTGACGATTAACAATTAACAGCAGTCTAGATTTTAAATTAAATAAAGAAAACAGCCACCCATTCCCCAAAGGGGGAGGGTGGCTTTGGAGTTTTAGGCTACCGCGCCGTTTCTTTCCGGCGTTTGGGCTGCTGGGGTAGCGACCAGTCAGCCAAAAAAGAAAACCTTCGAACGCCGCCTCTGCCGCCTGTTTTGGCGACGTTCCTTTTTTCAGCTCCGCCCGGCAAACGGCGTCAGAACGTCCCGGTACGGTCAGTCGCAGCTCCGCGAACATTTTGTTGCCTTCTTTGCGGAGCTCCGGCCTTAGCCGGATATCTAGCCACCGCCATTCGGGGTTAGGTGAGTCTAGTGCCGCCTTTTTCCAGGCGTCTAGTCGTGCCCGGAATTCGACGCAGAATTTTTTTTCTTCCGCGACGCACTCCTCTATATAGAGAAAGGGATGCATGAACGGATCTTTCGGAGTTTGACAACGAGCGTTTCTTGCAAAGACAAACGCAAGAACCAAAAAAAGCGCGAGCCGTAGAATCCTGCGCGCCCAGGGAATGACAGCATCAATCTCTATTAACATTAACCTCTCCTTGTGGAAGTGTTTTGAACTGCGGGGATTATACACTAAACTCCATAAAAAGAAAAGGACCGCCGGGCTCCCGTGGTGGGAGCGCGGCGGTTTGCAGGGTTGGCATCTTTGAGTTGCTCAAACGTTGTTTTTAACAACGGTGAGGAACTTAATGAGCTGATCGGCTGCGGATATTGCCATCGCAGCGATAATTTGATCAGGGCCCAAAGTGGCATTTTTGAGATTGTCCGGTCGAACAGTCACCTCCCCAATTTTTTTCCAGGGAGGCTTTTCCAATTCGGGACGGAGATTTGCCAAGTTGAGTTTGGATTCCTCTGGGCGGTCGGGGTCTACCCAGCGGACAAAGATGTCGACCTTCACAATTCCCAGGTTTGGTTGCACTTTGTTGATGTAGGCGAAGACCACAAGATTGTGGTCAGGATTCCAGTTCGGCATATGTGGATTTTTAGCCGAAAATTCCTGCATTTTCTTTGTGAGTCTGGTGTAGAAGTCGCGTTGGCCTTGGGAGCTAGGGTTGCACCCTATGAAAATGTTATGCGGGGAGTTTACATATTGGCCCAGGGCGGCCAGTGACAGCGATAGAAGCAACAAAAGCCGATGCATGTTGGGTTCCTCTTTTTCTCGTGTTACTGGCTTAGGCCAGCTTAAATAAAACTTAGCAAAAATTGCTATATTGGTCAATTTTTGATTTGTTTAAGAAGATATGGTGGTTTGTATTAATAATCTGGTTTTGGAGGACTGATGACAGGAATGTTGATATTGCTGTTCGCTTTGCTTCCGCTTATTGAGGCGGGGAAATCAAATATGTTGACGCAAGAATGTGGGAAAGCAGGGTGAGTCCGGCTTCCAAGAAACGGCTTATTATGAATGAGGCCGTGACCAGCTTCCCCGCATATGAAGGGTGTTTTTCTGTTAAGGGGGAGCTGAGGTATGCTGTAAGGTACGGCGGAGCTTGGGAACGCAGTATAGCTGAGCGGTGGGCCGGGTGGTTCATTGGTCGCATGCCCCATAAAACGTGGGGTCCTCTGGACAGGGAGTGGGTGTACTATAAGTTTATCCCAACGATGTACATCCTGTTCGTGCCAAAGGAGCTTACGTCTCTAAGCGTTGAGCCCTATCTGAGGGCTTTGTTTAAGGAAAGGCCCTGTGTTGCCGAGCATCCCAAGTTCGTAGGGTTCGTTCAGTCAAGGCGTCACCCAGTCATCCCCTAGATCTCTGCTTTTTGTGTAACTGCTTCTTTTGTTAAGGCGCGGAGCCTACTGTTCCGCGCCGATTTTTTATGGGATTTATTTTTTAAATTGAGTTATAATACTGGGTATGCAGAGGAAAATATTTAAAACAGGAAATAGTTTGGTTGTGGCTTTGTCTAAGAGTGTATTAGATAGGGCGGGATTAAAGGTAGGAGATAGTGTGGAAATGGAAGTAAGGGATGCAACTATCATCATCGGTAAAAGTAAGAAGGGTAGCCAACAGGCGCTGGAGTTGAAAATTAGGAGGAAGTTATAGAAAAGTTCATCAAGTTCTTAAAGTTATAAAGTAAAAGGTTATGAAACTACAAGTTGGACAAATGGCGCCGGGTTTTGAACTGCCGGATCAGGACAACAATATGCACAGCCTAGAAGGGTCTTTGGGCGAGTGGGTTTTGGTGTGCTTTTACCCGGAAGACGACACACCGGGTTGTACAACCGAAGCTTGTGAAATACGCGACAACTTGCCAAAATTTCAAAACATTGGCGCGGAAGTTTTTGGTATTAGCACAGACAGCACAGAAAGCCATAAAAAATTCGCGCAAAAATACGGGCTGCCTTTTACTTTGCTTTCGGACGAAGACGGAAATGTTTCTAAAAGTTATGGTGTGGGAGGAGAAGGTTTTTTGGGTAGAAATTCCCGCACATCTTTCCTTATTGACCAGGAAGGTAGAATTGCTAAAATATATGAGAAGGTAGACCCAAAAGGCCACGCGGAGGAAGTGCTTAGGGATATAGGGAGATTATGAGTGCAGAATGAAGAATTAAGAATGCAAAATTAAAACAAAACCTGGTGAGCCGACAATTAAGAATAAGCTATAAAATATGAGCAAAACATTACTGGTAAAAATTACAGGACCAAGAGTTTGGGGAGTTGGCTTTAGGTTTGAGTCGCATTTGCAAATGGTAGACTTAGGGCTTACCGGCAAAGCCGAAAATACCAAAGAAGGGGTAGAAATAGAAGTTTCCGGCGAAGATCCGGCTTTAGAAAAATTTGTTGAGTGGGTAAAAATAGGCCCCGAGGGAGCAAAGGTTGGGAATGTAGAGATAAATGAAGTCAATAAAAACGAGGGAAACGAAAAATGAAGAAAAGTAAAAGTGTAATTTGGGTGGTAGTAAACAGTAATTCAGTAAAAGAAGCCGACAAAATAGGTAAGGCCATTTTAAAAGAAAGACTTTGCGCTTGTTATGGGATTATTCCGAGAATAAAAAGTGTTTACTATTGGCCACCGCTATCAGCAAAATTGGAAATGTCAAAGGGGCCGCTTTTAACACTTGAGACATTGCCAAAAAATTATTTAAAAATAACAGCTCTGGTAAAAAAACTTCACACCGACAAAGTGCCTTTCGTCGGCCAGTTCGAATTTAAGAATATAGAATCCAACTTTTATAGTTGGCTAAAAAATGAAATTAAAAAATAGAAAGGAAAAATTATGGAAGGAAAGTTTATAGAAGGACTTAGAAACCTGTTAGGCTCGGTCGGGGGAGACAAAAAACTAACAGAAAAACCAAGACGAGAAAACGAAGGTGGAAAGTTTATGGCTGTCCCGGGCGATCAAAAATTGGGGACAACAGAAGAAGAAGCCGACATAATAGCAGCTAACAGAAAGGAATAAAAATAATATGACTTCTTTTTTTAGACGCGAGTTAAAGGACTCTCAAGAAGCAATGTTTAAACGCGCGGAAGGGTATCAGGCAGAAGCAGCGCGGGAAAAACAGCTTGAAATGCTTGGAAACTTATTACGCCAGTTTGTTAATAATCCTGATCAAAATATTGCAACCAGGTTAAGGCAGGAATTAATTTTAGAAATGAAAAAGAATAATTTTAGCCCTGAAGATTTAAGAAGAGGAGCTGTAGCCGCGGGATTTAGTGAGCAAGAAACTACTCAGGCAATGCTTAAGTTGAATTTACAGTAAATTTGATGCTCAACAAACTTTCTTCGGACCAAAAGCGGATTTTGTGGGTTCTGTCACTTATTAATTTAATTAACTACCTGGACAGGCAGGTAGTTTTTCCGTTGTTCGGGCATATTAAGGCAGAGTTTAAAATTTCCGACTTTCAGTTAGGAATTATTGCCTCGGTATTTATGTTGGTACATTCTTTGGCGAGTTTGCCGCTCGGAATTTTAGCTGACAAAATGTCGCGCAGGGTGGTTATTGCCGCGGGGGTTGGTTTTTGGAGCATAATGAGTTTTGTAAGCGGCCTTAGTAGGTCTTTTGGCCAGCTTTTGTTTGTACGCGGCAGCGTGGGAATAGGCGAAGCCGCGTATGCCCCGGCTGCCACGGCTATGATATCGGATAATTTACCGCAAAGTTACTGGTCGCGGGCGCAAGGTTTTTTTAACGCAGCCATGATGATAGGCGGAACTTTGGGAGCTATGGCTGGGGGACTTATAGCTTACTATTTAAACGATTGGCGACTGGCTTTTTTTATTGTTTCCCCCTTAGGAATAATTTTAGCCTGGGCGGCTTACAAATTGCCGGACAGAAGAGTTTTAGAACATAGCGTAAAAATTAGCGTTTCGGCTTTGCGCGGCAATTCGGCCTTTTGGTGGATAGTATTTAGCGGTGTTTTAGCAACGCTAGCTTCAGGCGCTTACATTACCTGGGGTGTGGAATTTATTTCACGTTATAAAGGGATGAATTTACGAGACGCGGGGCTGGTTTTGGGGCTGACACTTATGGTAGCCGGGCTTTTGGGTGTGGCATTTGGCGGTATGGCAGCTGACTATTTGCATAAAAAAATAAAATATGGTCGTAGTATAACCGTGGCTATTTCACTTTGTTTGGCCGCACCGTTTTTGTATTTGGGTATGGGCGAAACACATAAAGTTTTGTTTTTATTTTATTTTTTTATGGGCACCATGCTATTTAGTGTTTATCACGCCCCGGTGACTGCGGTTATGCACGAAGTGGTGCCAAAAAGTTTAAGAGCTAGCGCCTTTGCGGTTTACGTTTTAGTCATTCATTTAATTGGCGACACTTTGGCTCCGGCTATAATTGGCAGAGTTTCCGACAGTTTTGGGCTTTTAAGGGCACTAGAGTGGACTTCTTTGGCAGTGTTATTTTCCGGACTATCATTTTTTGTAGTTTCGGAACTTATTCGTAAGAGAAAGGTTGAAGTTATAGAGGACGAAGCGGGTGAAATTGTGGTATAATTAGAATAGTTATTAGTACTTAGTGCATAGTGAATAGTGAAGAAATAAAAATAAAATTCAGGTGCAGATAAATCATAAATCAAAAATCATAAATTATAAATTATCCGCGGGGTTTACCCTCCTCGAGGCTCTTATGAGCCTTGCGATTTTTGCAATTATTGCGCTTGGGGTAATTGGGTCTTACGCGGCTTTAATTCGTAGTGTAAAAGTTGTTAGGGAGCGAACTATTCTAGCAACCTTAGCTGACAACTATATGGAAATAGTTAAAAATATGCCATATAGTCAGGTGGGTACAAAGGTTGGAAATCCAAACGGCCCCTTGGCAGACCTAACCAATGCCATTACAACAAAAATTGAAAGCTATTCTTACAAAATTTATTATGAGGTTACCTATATAGACGACCCGGCGGACGCTTTGGCACCCACAGATGTTGAGCCTGCGGACTACAAGCAGGTTAAAATGACAATATTAAATACAACAACCAATCAGACATCAGTTTTTTCCACCAACATTGTGCCAAAGGGTTTGGAAGGTACATTAAACGCGGGCGCGCTTTTACTTAAAGTTTTTAATGCAAACGGCCAGCCGGTTTCGGGCGCTAGTATACATATTGAATCTACAACTACAGCGCCGACAATTATTTTAGACAGAACCAGTGACGCAAGCGGCCAGTGGATAGAAGTGGGGCTTCCGGCAAAAGTTAATGGCTATCATATTGTGGTAACAAAAGCCGGTTATTCTACAGACATGACATACCCGCCTACGGCGGCAAACCCAAATCCAATTAAGCCAGACGCCACAATTTTAGACGGCCAAGTTACAACTATTAGTTTTGCCATAGACTTGCTGGCGAATTTAAATATAAAAACTTTAAACAACCTCTGTCAGCCGGTAAGCGGAGTCAATGTAAATGTCGCCGGATCTAAATTAATAGGCACAAGTCCCAATATTTATAAATATAATCAAAATTTCTCCTCTGTTGCAGGGCTGATTGCCTTAACTAATTTAGAGTGGGATACATACACACCAACTTTATTAACCGGCCAGTCCTGGGTGGTTTTGGGGACCTCGCCAATCCAAAAAATAGACGTGCTTCCCGGGACAACCCAAACTTTTACCATGATACTCGGCTTAAATGGCACAGCTAACAGTTTGTTAGTAATTGTAAAAGACGCGGCAACCGGTTCGGCTTTGGAGGGTGCAACTGTACATTTGCGCAAAGGTGGCAGTGTTCCGCAGGACTACTACGGTACAACCGGCGGTAGCGTATGGGTGCAGTCTTCCTGGACGTCCGGAGGCGGGGTTAGTAACTGGTCAAGCAGTACGCAAGCAAATTATTTTCAAGACGATGCCAATATAGACATAAATAGCGCGCCAACAGGAGTAAGGCTAAATAAAATTTCAGGCAGGTATGTTGCAAGCGGATGGCTTGAATCTTCCTCTTATGATACCGGTACTTCGGCAAGTAATTTTACGACCATAACTTGGCAGCCGCCTTCTCAAAGCGCTTCTAGTACTTTGCAATTTCAAATTGCGGTAAATAACGATAATGCAACATGGAGTTACAAAGGTCCGGACGGAACCAGTTCCACTTATTTTACAACGCCCGGGACAGATATGGGTAGCGCCTTTGACGGAAATAGATATATAAGATACAAAGCATTTTTGTCTACACTGGACGATAAAAAAACTCCGGTTCTAACTTCTATAAATTTGAATTATGTTTCAGGTTGTTTTACCCCAGGACAGGTATGGTTTGGAAGTTTAACTGCGGGTAATAATTATGATTTAGATGTTACTTTAGCAGGGTATCAAACCCAAACTATTAATAATATAGATATAAACGGCAACCAAGCTTATGAAGTTTTAATGAGCCCATGATTAATTGAACAAAATTAAGTAAGATTAAATAAAATTGACCAAAATTTAAAACACAATTATGGTCAATCGCGAACAATTAAATAAGGGTTTTACCCCGCACCACTTTTTACTAATTAAGTTATGAAAAAATTAGTGTTAGTAAATAAAAAAATAATTTTATATAAGCCAGCATTTTTTAAAAGTGGTGCGGGGTTTACCCTAATAGAAACCGTAGTTGCTATTTTTGCTTTTGCCATAATTATGATTGGTTTAGTTGCTTTAATATCGCAAATTATTACGGGTAGTAGAAAACAGTCAGATTTATTAGCAGACACAGACCAAGCCCGAAAAGTGGCATTTGGTATTGTAAACGAGCTACGAAACGCCCAAACCGGCTTAAATGGAGCATACGCTCTTGAAACTGCAGGGAATCAGCAAATTGTCTATTATAGCAACTCTGATAGAGACACAAATATTGAAAGAATTAGATATTATTTGCAAAATGGAAAACTTTATAAAGGTATTGTAGAGTACAATGGTAGTTCGTACCCAACTTCTACTGAGTTTAGTACCTTAATGCAAAATGATGTGGCAAATTCCAGTTCAACCCCGCTGTTTTATTATTACGACAGTTCATACGTAGGGTCTTCTACCCAAGCTTCGCTTACGCAGCCTGTTAATGTTACGGCAGTTAAATATGTAAAAGTAAATTTACAAGTTTATAACAAAGCCGGTGTAAAAAATACTAATTTTTTTACTATTACAGCCGGCGGGACGGTTAGGAATTTGAAAACAAACCTGGGGAACTAAGAGATTGAACAAAATTAAGTAAAATTAAGTAAAATTGACCAAAAATTTAATACAATTATGGTCAATTATGGTCAATTATGGTCAATCGTGATCAATTTAATTCCGGTAGTACTCTTATATATACCGTCATTGTCATTTTCATTTTCTCAATGGTAATGCTTGCGGTT
>CAZAED010000011.1:28106-34309 GCA_964484145.1 uncultured Candidatus Saccharibacteria bacterium
TTTATCTTATGCATCGGCTCAGGTTAGGCTCGTGCGCAGTACTATAGCCAGAGAACAGGCTTTTCAAATTGCTGAAGCCGGAGCAAATTATTATCAATGGCGATTAGCTCACTACGCCACTGACTATTATGACGGGAATGCTTCTTCAACTAGCCCCGGCCCTTACATTCATGATTACGTGGACAAAGATACAAACCAAAAAATTGGGCAGTATAGCTTAACTATAATTCCTCCCAGTGTTGGGTCAACTATTGTTACTATTAAGTCTACCGGCTACACTCAGCAAAATCCTAATACAAAAAGAACGGTAACTGTACGTTATGGGGTGCCTTCTTTAGCTAAGTACGCTTTTTTGACTAATACGGATGTTTGGATAGGAAGTTCGGAAAATGTTAGCGGCGCGCTTCATGCCAATGGAGGTATTCGGTTTGACGGCAGTGGCAACGCGCCTATAACCTCGGCTAAAAGTACTTATACTTGCCAAAGTTGGTCGGGCAGTCCCTGCCCGGCTACTAAAAATGGAATATGGGGCTCTGCTCCGGGCTCTACTCAAAATTTTTGGTCATATCCGGTGGCGAATGTGGATTTTTCCAGCATTACTTCCAATTTAGCAACCATGAAGAGTAGTGCACAAACTAACGGTATTTATTTGCCGCCTTCCAATGCCCAAGGTTATTCTTTAGTTTTTAACTCCGGGGGTACAATTTCTATTTATAGAGTTACATCACTAACAGCAGTTCCAAGAGGCACTGACGTTAACGGCAACACCCACAATGAAGATATAGACTATAACGCGAGAACTAAACTTGACGGTAACCCCAGTGTTGCCGGGACTCAAGATTATAACATGCCAACAAATGGAGTAATATATATTGAAGACACTACCTGGGTGGAAGGGACGGTAAAAGGCAGAGCTTTGGTCGCGACCGCTAAACTGCCTTACAATTCAAATACAGCTCCGAGTATAATTATTCCAAATAACTTAGTTTATGCGGCTAAAGACGGCACTAATGTTTTGGGTTTAATTGGTCAAAAAGATATTTTATTAGCTTATAATACACCAAATAATATGGAGATTAATGCCGCATTAATTGCTCAAAATGGGAGCGCCCAAGTTTGGAATTTTGGCAGCACAAAAAATAATTTAACTATTTATGGAGCTGTTTCAAGTTTTGGGGTTTGGACATGGAGCTGGGTAAATGGTAGCAATAATTGTATTTCAGGTTATTGTAATACTTTTACCTCCTATGACAATAATTTACTTTATGGTCCGCCGCCTTCGTTTCCTTTATCTAGCGACGGGTATCAGCAAATTAGTTGGAACTCGGATTAATTAAGTAAAATTTTGAAATTAAATAAAATTAAGTTAAAATGTCCGCATAAAATTTTATTTAATTTAACTTAATTATGGTCAATTTTATTTAATTTAACTATGAAATATTTACTAATAATAGTCCTAAGTCTTTTTACTGCCTCTTCGGCATTTGCAGCTAAGTCGGTAGAGGGTGAAATACCAAAGTTGCGACCGCTCCAACCACCCCCAGAAGGTGAGTATTTTAATGCTTCGCAAAATGTGCAATTTTTAGGCGCGCCGGAAACTGCATCTGACCCGGAAGCTTTAATTGTTCCCACTCAAGCCGTAAATACCGCGAACCTTGGTAATAGTAAAACAGTGCAAAAGCATAGTAGTTGGTTTTTTTGGCAAACAGGTCCAGAAGAAGTTGGTGCTGGTTCGGGAGCTGTAAAAAATATCTTCTTTATAGTTTTCTTAATTGCGGTTTTAGGCGGAGGGCTGTATTATTTTAAACGTGCAAAGTAACCCCCAAATATCGCAAGTCAAAATTAAATGCGAGTACTGTGGTAATAACCCAGTTCCGCACTTTGTCTATTGGTTTTTTGAAAGTTTAAATATTTTACTCTCGCCCATTAGACAAAGTTTTTTAAAAGCTTTTTCTTTTATTAGGTTACCGGACGCGTCTAGAATTGCTACCAAAATAGGCAATTTTTTCGGTATTATTTCTTTTAATCTAGATATTAACAAATGTAAAGTTGAGCGCGCGAAAGTTTTATGGGAAGAAGCGCAAAAGCGCGGCATAAAAATGGAAGAGTTATTGCTTTTTGGCAAACCTTTTGATGTTTATGCAGCAGAAGCAAATCAGCAAGTAAGCAAATCAGCAAGTAAGCAAATCAGCAAAGTAATTATTTTTTCCGGCCTTCCTAGGCCAAGGAATATAGACAGAGTTGCTTTAGATGCAATGGACGACAAGGCGATTCTTAAAAAAAAGTTTGTTGAGGCAGGTCTGCCCGTGCCAAAAGGGGGAAGCGTTTGGAATTTTGGGCAAGCAAAAAAGATTTTTAAAGATTTGGAGTGCAGCGTGCCCATTTATGGGCGACCCGGATGGCTGATAAATCCGCCTCGGCTCGCGCCGAGCGAGACGGGTCGGCACGCTACAGCTATCGTAAAACCCCGTGCGGGTAGCAGGGGGCGTCACAGCACAACCTTTGTATCAACGGTTGATGATTTAGAGAGTGCTTATAAAATTGCTAAACAATTATGTTTTTGGGTTGTTGTAGAAGAACAACTATTCGGACCTGTTTATAGAGCTACTGTAATAAATTACGAATTATGTGGTGTTTTAAGGGGGGATAGTCCCCAGGTGGTAGGAGACGGCCTAAATAGTATAATGAAACTAATTGAAATAAAAAATTTAAGCCCGCACCCAGGTATTAAAGATATAAAAACAGATCATGATACAGAAAAATTTTTAGCCCGGCAAAATTTGAAATTAACATCAGTTTTAACAAAAGGCCAGATAGTTAGTCTTTCCGAAAAAATCGGCGTAAGTTATGGAGGTTCCAGCAGCGAGGATTTTGAAATTTGCCATCCCGATAACAAAGAATTATTTGTAAAAGCCGCAAAAGTAGTGAGTGACCCAATAATAGGTTTTGATTTTATTATTCCGGACATTACTAAGTCTTACAAAGAACAAAAATGCGGGTTTTTGGAAGCCAATAGTTTGCCATTTATTAACCTCCATCACAATCCACTTTTGGGTAAGTCTCGTAATGTGGCAGCAAAAGTGTGGGACACAATATTGAATGACAAAAATAAAAAAAATGAGCAAAAATGACAAAAATAAAAATACACCCCTAAGTTGGATTTTAAATTTTTGTCATTTTTATTAATTTTCGCCGTTTTTGTCATTTATTTTATGATAATTAAAAATTTTGAAAAATTAGCGCATTCAAATTTACGCAGGGCACTTTTAAGCATTGCTGAAGCGGGTTTTGCTGCCGTTAATACCACCCAGGCTGTAAAAAATTCTCTGCAACTAAAAAAAGACACGCTTTTGGTGCAAAAGAAAAAATTTGACTTAAAAAAGTTTAAGCGAGTTTTTGTTTTGTGTTTTGGCAAGGCAGCCCTTGAGTCATCGCAAGTTATAAAAGAAATTTTGAGGCAGCGGGTAGAGAGAGGGGTAGTAATAGATGTTGCCAAGACAGCCGATGAATCGGCGCGCTACACAGACCAGAGCTGGACTTATTTTCAAGCCACTCATCCAAACATTTCTCAGCAAAACTGCGAAGCAGCTAAAGAAGCCTTGTTTACAATAAATGACCTGCAAAAAGATGACTTGATTGTTTGCAGCATTTCCGGCGGCGGTAGCGCAATATTTGAAGTGCCTTACGAAGATAATGTAGAAACAGGAGCAAAAATTTTTAAAGCCCTAACTAAAGGCGGCGCAACCATAAGCGAGCTTAATACTGTGCGTAAGCATATGAGCCGGGTAAAGGGCGGTCAGTTGGCCAAGCATTTTTTTCCTGCAACGGTAATTAACTTAGTTTTTTCCGACGTGCCGGGCGATGATTTGTCAGTTATTGCTTCCGGGCCCTTAGTTAAAGATCCTACCACAATAAGGGACGCAAAAAAACTTTTACAAAAATTTGATGCTTTAAAATTGGCGGGTCTTGAGAAAATAGATTTAATAGAGACACCGAAAGAAGACAAGTATTTTAAAAATATTTATACTTTTTTTGCAGTCGCTCCAAAAGTCGCACTTAAAGCTATGAAGGAAAGAGCAGAGGTTTTGGGCTACCAAGTAAAAATTTTTAACGACCAATTCCAGGGTGAAGCACGCATACTAGCAAAGGATATTATTGTGGCCAGTAAAAAAGGCCAGTGTCTTTTGGGAGCTGGAGAGAGTACGGTTAAAATATTAGGCCAAGGCACGGGGGGTCGTAACCAGGAAATGGCTTTGGCAGCATTGCCATTCCTTCATGAAAACCAGGTCTTTGGCTGTTTTGCCAGCGACGGCCATGACTTTACGGATTGCGCGGGAGCGATTGTAGATAGGTCAACTTTGCTTCGTGCTAACAACTTACAACTATCAACTATCAACTATTTAAACAACAACGATAGCTTTACTTTTTTTGATGCTGTTGGCGACCATGTTATAACCGGCCTAACCGGTAGTAATGTGGCGGATTTTTTTGTTTTGCTCCAAAATTAGGTGGAGTTTAAATTAAAATTTCTTTAAAAAAGCTGATTTTGATTTTGACTCCAATTTATGCTATAATTATACTGGAGAAAAAATTATTGAAACAAAAATTACCTTGAAAATCGCTTTTTTTGAAATTAAAGAGAATTGGCAAAAACAGGTACTAGAAAAAGAACTTGTTTCTAACGAGTTGTCATTTTTTGAAGAAAATTTAATAAAACCCTCGCAAATCCCCGAAGATACAGAAGTTTTGGGCGTATTTGTAAATTCCAGAGTGAGTAAAGAAATTATTTTAAGCCAGCCCGCATTAAAGCTAATAGTGACTTTTAGCACGGGTTTTGACCATATAGAGCTAGATGCTGCTATAGAGAGGGGGATAATTGTGTGTAATGTGCCTAGTTATGGAGAGAATACTGTGGCGGAGTTTACTATGGCTTTAATTCTAACCTTGTCGCGTAAAGTTTACCCTGCTATTAAACGTGTACACGAGCAAGGCTTGTTTAGTTACGAAGGCCTTAGAGGTTTTGACTTAAAAGGCAAAACTATAGGCGTAATTGGTACTGGAAAAATTGGCGCTAGGGTTATAAAAATGGCAAAAGGCTTTGAAATGGAAGTGCTGGCCTATGACCCGCACCCTAGAAACGACCTAGAAGTAAAATATTTGCCACTAGATGATTTAATGTCGCAATCCGACGTTATTACTATTCATGTGCCTTATATGCCGGCTACGCACCATTTAATTAACCAAAATAATTTAAAATTGGTAAAGCCTTCAGCTATTTTAATAAATACATCGCGCGGGGGGCTTGTAGACACAATAGCTTTACTTGCTTCTTTAAAGAAAAAACAATTGGCCGGTGCTGGTTTAGATGTTTTAGAAGAAGAAGGTCATATATTTGACGAACTTAATTTAGTAAGTGGGCATCCTAAAGAAAAAGAATTAAAAACTGTGCTTGCCGACCACGAACTTATGCAAATGGACAACGTAGTTGTCACTCCGCATAATGCTTTTAATACGCAAGAAGCAATGGAAAGAATATTTAATACCAGTATTTTAAACATTCAAAGCTTTGTACAAGGTAAACCCATTAACCTTGTGGTTAAGTAATTTTGCAGAGTTTTATTTGTATGGTATAGTAAAAATACTATCTATATAAAAAAGAAACAAAATAAATGCCCAAAAATAAACATCAAGCCGATGCGGGCGGGCACCATCAGCATCATAAGCATAAACAAATGGACAAGGTAAAAATAAAGCGCGTAAAGCGCACGCACAAAAAAGTTTCCACAAAGGAAAAGATTTTGGGCGGTCTTGGGCTTGGATCAACTTTAATTGGTGGAGTTGGCGCTATTTCAGCATCTAGTCAGCCACAGACTCAATTTGTTAGAACCAATGAAACTGAAAAAAACTCCTCGACTTCAAAGATTAAATCCGTTTTAAATAAAGTTTTTGGCGTAAAAACAGCCCAAGCTGCAATGACAGCAGAACAGGACGCGGCTAGGCAAATGTTGGCGACCGGCCAGAATCCCGACGGAAGCCCAGCCACGCAAGAGCAGCTTTCTAATGCGAATGAAATTTATTATGGTGGTTATTATAACCAGTTGCCCAATGTAGGAAGTAATTATACGCCAGAAGAGTTACAAAATATTGGGGCACAGGGCCTTGCCGGCGCGCATGTAATTCGTGACGGACAAGGTAATTTTATG
>CAZAED010000012.1:0-33734 GCA_964484145.1 uncultured Candidatus Saccharibacteria bacterium
GGTTTAACCTTCTGACACTGGCCAGGCATCAGCCCGTATACATCAGCTTGCGCTTTAGCACGGACCTAAGTTTTTGGTAAACAGTCGGGAGAGGTCTTTCGCTGCGGCCCTTTTAATCCGCCAGAGGCGGATAAAAGGGCAAGGTATATACCTAAGGTACACCTGCTTTTTTGCCGAGTTCCTTAACGAACATTGTTCCGGACGCCTTGGGATTCTCTCCCCATCCACCTGTGTCGGTTTACGGTACGGTCACCATACTACATGACTTCGACGCTTTTCTTGACACCTTGATTCACACTAATTCCCGTTGCCAGGTTTCTTTATGCTCTCGAGATTACAACTTTTTAGCTCATCTCTTGCGAGGTAGAACTAAAAAATTTAGGAAGTGCGGATTTGCCTACGCTTCCACCCTACAAGCACAACAACGCAAATAGTCAGATTACGCTAGTGTTATCATGATGCGTCCCGCCTAAGATAATAGTATGGCGGTTATGGAATATCAACCATATTTTCCATCGGGTGAACCCCTTGGGGCCCACTCTTAGGATCGACTAACCCAGGGACGACGATCGTTGCCCTGGAAACCTTGGATATTCGGCGAAGAGGATTCTCACCTCTATATATATTACTTATTCCAACATTCTTACTTGTATGCTGTCCAGCATTCCTTACGGATACGCCTTCAGCCTGCATACAACACTCCTCTACCACTTGTCCCGATAAATCGGGACAAATCCACGTCTTCGGCACCTAGCTTAGCCCCTATATATTGTCGGCGCAGGATCGCTTGACCAGTGAGCTGTTACGCTTTCTTTAAAGGATGGCTGCTTCTAAGCCAACCTCCTGGTTGTATGAGCAACCCCACATCCTTTGCACTATAGCTAGGATTTGGGGGCCTTAGACGGTGGTGTGGATTCTTCTCCATTTGTCCAGTGAAGCTTAGCCCTCACGGACTGACTGCCGAGATCTTGACCAATGAGAATTCGGAGTTTGGTTCGAGCCTACCGCTTGCGCAGCAGGTTTCGATTCAGTGCTCTACCTCTCATGGGAACTCTCGACGCTAGCCCTAAAGCTATTTCGAGGAGAACCAGCTATCACCCGGTTCGATTGGAATTTCTCCCCTACGCACAGCTCATCCCCTATTTTTGCAGCAATAGTGGGTCCGGACCTCCCGTGGTTGTTACACCACGTTCATCCTGGCCATGCGTAGCTCACTCGGGTTTCGGGTCTAACTCATGTGACATAAAAGAAATTGTTACTGCGATGGATAAACCATCGAAATAACAAAATCTTTTTACGGACTATTCATCCTCGCTTTCACTGCGATTTCGTCTTTGATAAGACTTAATCAAGCCACATAAGATTAACTCGTTGGATCATTCTTCAATAGGCACGCCATTATCCACTCAAAAGCCTTGCGGCTAAAGAGTAAGGACTCTGACTCCTTGTAAGTATATGGTTTCAGATACTATTTCATTCCCCTTAACGGGGTGCTTTTCACCTTTCCCTCACGGTACTTGTTCACTATCGGTCAATAGGAGTATTTAGCCTTAGATCTTAGTCGACCTGACTTCCAACCAGATTTCTCGTGTCTGGTTGTACTCAAGAAAAAATGAAGGAACTTACATAATGTTTCGCTATACGGGACTATCACCCTCTTTGGTCCGCCGTTCCAGGCGTGTTCTGCTACATAGCACATAATATTCCCTGCCGCTTTACAGAGCGGCAACCATTTCCACTTATTACACCACTTAAGCAACGACTGTAATCTTTAAATCTCTGTCTTGCGACTTCGATAACACTTAAATGGTTTGGGCTAATAGAAGATTATTCACCACTTAGAACTATACTAAGCGATGAATAATAATCTATATCGTTCCGCGTTCGCTCGCCACTACTAACGGAATCTCGATTGATTTATTTTCCACGTGCTACTGAGATGTTTCACTTCGCACGGTTCCCGCACTAATGTACCCACGTACACTAGGCATACGTTCTTCAAACGTATAGGTTTCCCCATTCGGACACCCCCGGATCAAAGCTCGTTTACCAGCTCCCCGAGGCGTTTCGCTAGGTTACTGCGTCCTTCTTAGGCTCCTACTGCCAAGGCATCCACCATATACCCTTTTGTTGTTTTAATTTCTCCGGATTTAACTCCAGAGTATCCCACCAAAATTCTCGTTAAAAAATTTTAGTGTGCCCGGTACAGAAATTTTAATTCCTTGTACTCGGGTGTTCACAATGTATTTACAAACTTACAATTTTCTTACCCATGAATTATCAATTGGTTGATGATTGATAATTCAAATATTTAGTTTTTAAAGAACCTGATGATAACATTTCAACTCGTCACCCGTTACTCGTAACCTGTCACTAATGTTACCCTCATTCAGCTACTGCCCAATCAGCTCTCTCTGGCCTGATTCCCTAAGTAATAATGGAAAGGCTGTGACCTGTGAGCAGTATATGAATGAAGATAACTAATAATATTTAATTGATAATTGATAACTCTTTAGCTACCCTCCTTCGCTAAAGCTTCGAAGGGTTGTCGGCCTCTGGCCGACAAAAAAACCGCTTTCGCGGTTATGTAGGCACAAACTAAATTGGCCAGTTACATAAACCGCTGTGTTTTAAGGCTTAATGAGTTAAAAACCATAGTGTTTGCTTATTAAAATATCGGTTACTAAATAATAAACCATTCTCTATATATTGTCAAGGATAAATAGATTTTGGCAATAATATTTTTTCCCGCTTAAATAAGAGGCCAAATAATACTATTAAACACACCTTTTCCCCAAGAAATACACACTCGGGAGAACTTTTAACAATTTACAATTAACGATTAACTATCTACACAATGCCATTGTGACCAAATGTTAATTGTTAATAGTCAATCGTTAATTGTTTTGCCTTAATTGACTCTCTCTCTCTGCGTTTTGTTAAGGTAATGCGGAAAGGGAGGACATGATGTCCGTGATACTCAATGAACGCGAAGTGGAAGACGTTACAATTGTCGACTGCACCGGAAAAATAACTACGGGAGAAGGCGCCGACAACCTTGACCACAAAATCAAGGACCTAGTGAAGCGCGGTAAGAAGAAAGTCATCCTCAATTTGGCAGAAACAACTTACGTTGATTCTGTCGGAATTGGCTCTCTGACCACAGGATTCGACCGGCTGCAAAGCCACGGCGCGCAACTTAAACTCCTATGTCTGAGTAAGCGGGTCAAAGATCTGCTTCAGATAACAAAACTCTACACGACGTTCCAGTGTTTCGATGACGAAAGCGCCGCCGTCGCCAGCTTTCGTTAACAAACCGCAAAAGCGGGCCGGAAGAACATTCCCCGGCCCGCTTCGTTTTTTTCTGTCTACCTACTACTTACTATCCACTACCAACTATTCCTGCTATTTCTTCCCCACTATTATTACCACATCCGCCGTTGATGTTTTTTCACCACTTGGAAGTACCGTTACTGCCTTTACCCCAAATTGTTTTTCAAGGCCTGTAACATCTTTACCTGTAAGGTTTATTATTATAGTAGTAGCAAAAGTATTTTTAGAAGCATTGCCTACAGTTTTTATTACGTAGTCTTTTACGCCTTTAAAAGTATCGGCTACTTTGCCTGCTGCGCCCGGTATGCCGCTGCCGTTACGTATTTCTAAATTTATTGCGCCTTGAAGTGCCCTTGCTTCTGCCCCGGCTACCTGGCCGGTATTTTTTGTACGGGCGTTTATTATAACGTCCGCGTTTGCGTCGTAAATTACATCTAAATTAGGAAAAGCGACAAGCAAATTTCCATCGGTTGCGTATTCATAAAAAGTGTCTGCTTGTTTTAAATCTTTTACCCCGCTTAAAGTCGTAACCTGAGCGTTCTGAGCCTGAGGAAGTAACATATGTTTGTTTAATTTTTCAAGCGGACTTAAAGCGGAAATATCATTCTTTTCTTTTTGCTCTTTTAGTTCTTTTTGTAAAGAACTTATTTGCTTTTCGAGTGCGCCATTTTTACTATATATCCAAAAAACTCCGGCTGTGGCTAAAACAAACAAGGCAAAAAATACAAAGGCATAGGGCCTGGCTTTTTGCGGAGCTGTTCTAACCATAACTGGCTCGTGCCTATGCGGAGCTATTGCTTGGAAATTTACATCTTTGGTTTCTTGAGAAATAATTGGCGGAGTTACGCCGTTTGAAAAATTCTTTTCCATAAAATATTTATTTTATATAAGTACAGTAGTTATTATAACTTAAACTTTAAAATTGTAAACGCCCCCAAACCCACTTATTCCTTAATTTTTTCCGTTATTTCCGCTTTGTCGCTTACTTCAGCTATATTAAACCTTACCCTACCTACAACCAAACCATTTTCTGTTAAAACATTTACTCGCCACTGCCCTGGTAAAACACTATATTTAACTGAATAGGTTCTAAAGCCGCCTTCACGGCCACCCACGACTTTTAAATTTATTCTGTCTTTTGTAACAAATTTTCCGCTCTGTGGGTCTTTATATTGCCATTCGTGAACGACATTTAAATTTAAACTAGGCGGTGAAAAAATTGCACTATATACATATACCGGCTCACCCGGTAGTTTATGAAAACTCGGATACAAATTAAAAGTGTCCTTTATACCATAAGCTTCTTCCGTTACAACATAGTTGCCTTGGCTATTTCTTTTAAGACTGTGGTAAACTCCCGAATCTTTAAGCGACAACGGCAAGGGCGGAATTAATTTTGTAAAATACAAAGTATTTACTAAAACGTAGACTCCTACTATTAAAGCGTATAAAAGTTTTTTATTTTCGTTTATTTTTTTGCCCGATGTGCGCCTTATTAGCAATAAAAATAAAGCAATAAAAACAAGCGATGCAAGGCCGGACAAAATAAATACTTCTGTGCCAATTCTATGAAGCAAAACCGGTATTAAATAAATAGCAAAACAAAATACAGCTAAAAAGAAAAGTGAAATTTGAAAAAACAACCTTACAAACTGCCGCTTTAAACTTTCGTTAGCCCAAAAAGACAAAGCTAAAATAAGCAAAAAAGGCCAGCTGACAAAAATGTCACTGCTCCTAAAATAAAAAACTAAAAAAGTAGACCAAATCCCACCGTAAAAAAACTGCTGTAAGTTAACTAGCCAAAAGTGAAGACGCGATGGATTTGCCTCATCGCCTTCCTGCTTTTCTATGGAATTGATGAGTACAATACAAGTGCCTACTATTACAATATGAGCAACCACCCATAAATTTTCCCAAAATAAATCTACCCGCTTTAAAGTAAGCGCATCAAAAACAAACCCTGCCACAAGAGACAGTGAGGATATAGGCCGTTCATATTTTCCGTACCAATTACGGATTTTTGCTAATGGCATTCTTCTTATTTAATTAATTCCAAAAACTTTTTTTCGTCTAAAATCTCTACGCCTAATTTTTATGCCCCGGCAGTAGAACCTTGGGTTCACTACGGGGCTTCAGCTTATCAATTTTAGAAATTCAGCTTCGCTTAGAATTTCTACATTTAAAGTTTTCGCTTTATCTTTTTTACTCCCCGCGCTTTCGCCCACAACTACATAAGAGGTTGCTTTAGAAACACTTTCCGATGTTTTACCTCCCAGCTCTTTTATTTTTTTCTTTGCTTCGTCCCGGGACATGGTTTCAAGAGTGCCGGTTATGACAAAAGTTTTGCCTTTAAACTTTCCACCCGTCACTCGTAACCCGTCACTCGTAACTATTACTCCATTTTTTTGCAGTTTCGCTATAAATTTCAAATTATCTTTATTTCTAAAATATTTGAAAACACTCTTAGCCACGACCGGGCCTATGTTCTCTATATTATTAATTTCTTCTTCGGGTGCCCCTATTAATTTATCGAGACTGATGAAATTAGCGGCCAAGTCTTCCGCAGTCTGCTCACCAACGTGTAAAATACCCAAAGAGAATATAAAACGCGCAAGCGAGACTTTACGGTGTTGATCTATAGAAGCAATAATATTTTCTGCACTTTTGTCCCCGAACCTTTCTAAACCATCTATATCCGATTTTTTCAAAGCAAAAATATCAGCCGCATCGGAAATAAGACCCTCCTCTTGAAAACGGTCTAAAATTTTTGGACCGATTTCATATATTTCCAAAACCTGCACAAAATGCTGCATAAACCTACGGTTCTTAGCCGGACATTTGGGGTTTGTGCAGTAGTAAGCAACCGATGCTGTCTTTTTTTCTCCCGTGGATCTTTTTTCTACATTGCCATTACAAACAGGGCATTTATCCGGCACCTTAACCCTTTTTTCTTTGCCAGTCCGCATTTTTGGTAAAACTTCCACCACTTCCGGTATAACATCGCCGGCTTTTTGTATTACTACCGTATCGCCAACCCTAATATCAAGTCGTTCTATTTGGTCTATATTATGAAGAGTGGCCTTACTAATAGTAGAGCCGGCAACCAAGGTAGGCTCAAATACCGCAAGCGGAGTAAGTACGCCGGTTCTACCGACATTCCATTTTATATCTAAAACTTGCGTCGTGGCCTTTTCCGCAGCATATTTGTAAGCCGCCATATATCTAGGCGCTTTACCTACAACCCCTAATTTATTCTGAAGCAATAAATCATCTACCGATATTACTACACCATCGGTACCAAACAAAAAGTCTGGTCTTAATTTTTCAATTTTATTTACAAACTCTTCTACATCGCTTAAATTTTTACAAACCTTCTCATGGTTGTCTACTTTAAAACCAAGTTTTCTTAAAAGCTGATGTTTTTCACTATGCCTCGTCACCCGTAACTCGTCACCCGTAACTACCTGAGCTACATCGTAAGCAAAAAAATCTAGTCGCCTCGCCGCTGCCAAGACTGGGTCTAACTGACGTAAACTGCCGGCTGCGGCATTTCTGGTATTGGCAAAAAGCGGTTTGTTTTCTTTGGCTTGAATTTCATTTAGCTCATTCCAAACTTTTTTACTCATAACTGCCTCGCCCCTTACTTCTAAATAATCCGGATACGGGGCTCTTAAAACTAGAGGGATAGACTGGATAGTTTTTAAATTTTGGGTAATGTCTTCCCCAACGAACCCGTCGCCCCGAGTAGCACCTCTAACAAATTTCCCATTTTCATAAATTAAGGAAACTGCTAATCCGTCTAATTTAAGTTCGCAAAAATATTCAGGTAATAAGTTTTCAGGCCCGCCTTGCTCTCGCGAAGTCGAGGCAGGTATTAACTTCTTAATTCTTTTTTCCCAAGCTTCCAATTCTTCTTTAGAAAACACGTCATTTAAAGACAGCATTCGTACAGAATGTTTCACTTTAACAAAAGCTTCCAACGGCTTACCCGCTACTCGGTTAGTTGGGGAGTGTTCGTCTTTAAGTTCCGGGAACTCATTTTCTAAGCTTTTTAACTCCTTTTCTAAAGAATCTTTCACCTCATCTGTTACTCCGGGCTCGTTTAAAACATGGTACCTATAGCGCAAATCCTCTATTTGCTCCTTTAGTCTTTCTATTCGTTTTTTGGCATCTTGTTTGTTCATTACTTTAATTATACTCGATGATCTTTTACAATGCCACTTTATGTTATTTGCTAATTTTTATAATTTATGTCGGTTTTGCCTTATCCACAAGAAACTTTAGCTAAACTGTGTTAGAATTTAGATGAAAAGTAATATTTCCAAAACAAACTTACGCAATGTTTGAAACCCGTAAAATAGAACTTTCGCCAAGACTTAAGCTTTCTGTTGGCAGAGGGCTTAGCCAAAATCGCAAATTAAAAATATTTGCTTCAGGTTTATTGCTTTTAGCATTCGGTCTAACAATAAATGCAGCTCGATTAATGTTTTTTTCGGAAACCGATATAAGCAAGCAAACCGGCCAAGCTCAAGTTTTAGGGGCAACAGACACTAAACAAACTGAAAATACCAACATAAGTTTTGAAGAGTATACTGTACAAAAAAGCGACACCTTATTTAGTATTAGCCAAAAATTCAACATAAGCTGGACAACTCTTGCAACCTTAAATAATCTAAAAAGCCCGTTCCTAGTAAAGCCCGGACAAATTCTAAAAGTACCGAGGGAATAACCGGGACTGGTAACTAAATTGGTTGATTGTAAAATACAAAGAGCCTGTTAATACAGGCTTTTTTTGTTTGTTTTTCCTTAACCAATTTCGTGTATGAAATCAGTATTTAAATATTGAAATAATAACCATCCAGACCCCGCACTTAATGCGTAGGAAGGATCTCTTTTAAAACAAAAGTTTAAGTGGCTCTTCGTCTTCGCTTCTTGAATGTTAAATAGATTAATTACCAATCAAGATGTACATCAATCTAAAAAAATTTCACAAAAATTTTTTCTACCTATAAATTGCTTTTGTATTTATTACGGAGTAGTTTTACCTGCCTTATCCCATGTTGCCCTACCATCATACAGGGTAAAGGCCATACCATTTAAAATATCAGATGATAAACCGACCTCAGAAGCTGTAACCTCAAGCTTTACCCACTGGCCGGTGGCAGGCAAGGCTCCCATATAATGATTTGAGGCAGATTCGGCGCAACCGGACCAACAAATACTATTTGCCCCCCAATACGCCCTGTGTGCCCAGCCCGCTGAATTACTATTCCACTGAAGCATAACTTGAGTGGGTGGATTACTTGCATCTAAATATACGTAGGCAAATAATCTGTCAGTAGAATTAACAGACAAAGTATCTGCCCCAGAAGCACTATAAAAATAATGCTGATGCTCGCCATTTCTTAAATTAGATTTATGAGCCAAGCTACCACTAAACTGAGCCGGGTTACTAGAAACCCAATTCCAGGAATCTCCACCATCTTGACCCAATGTTGCGCTTGGGGGAACCACATCTTCTACCCAAACTGTTTCATTAAGATTTGATCCTGTTACACTAGTTATGGGGATTGTTGTTCTAATTTTTCTCACAACCCCTTGAGAGCTTGCTGTTATATCCACGGCTTTTGAGCCGACTAATGGTAAACCTTTAGCCACACCGTTTGAGTCAAAAGTTTCTATTTGTACATGTATGTCGCCCGTTAAACCGGAGTTATAAAAAATTAATTCTTGTTGCAAGTTAGGGTTAATACTAGGCCAACTTGCCGTGCCCGTTTCCCTGACATTATTATTCGTATTTCCGCTGGTTAAATCATCCCCACTGGCCGGAGTTAACCAATAATAGTTAGAAGTATCATACGGATTAGAACAAGGGGTACTAGTATATACCTCAGGCCAGGTACCGGAAGGATTTATAGGCTTACTTGGGTCAAACTGGCATAAAAATACTTTTAAATGGTCAGTGTTACCTGTATCCAAATAAGTAATTTTTATACGACCATAACCACTCCCCCCGGTAGGACAGTTAGTCATATTGGCGGAATTTGGTGTAAGACATTGTGTATCGTAAATTGGAAAGCGCGACCTTGTAGAAATAAAATCATAGCTAGTTTTTGGCACAGTGGCCTGAAAAATAGCCGTGGAAATAAAACTTGTATTTGAAGTAAGGCTAACTGTACCAATACCGTTGTCATAAGGGTAAGTTGTGTCGGAAACGTTTCTCTTAACAGTAAACAAAGCTTCCTCAGAAATAGCATCTGCCGCGTAATAAGTAGGTTCTGTACGAGCTAAATCACCTGAAGACCTTATTTCCACAAAAGTCACCGTGGCCAAAGAAAAAGCAATAGAAAGAATTGCTGCCAAAACTAAAATAGACAACATTAAAGTTACTCCCTGCTGTCCAGTTTTTTTAAATTTTTTATGGATAGGCATTTGGTATATCGTATTTATTACTTGAAACAGAAGTCTGATAGTAAATATTAACTTTCTCGCCCGTATTTAGCAAAACCCTGAGTTTTAAAATTATAGAAACCGACGGTTGAATTTTTGGAGGCTCGCCGTTTGTATAAATATTTGGAGAAGCTGCGTTGCAATTCCTGTATGGGTCACACACAGGTCTTACAAAAAAAACTAAATTATCGACAAAAAAGTTTGTTGGGTTTAAAACCTGTTTAATATAGCCGCTCCCAACGTTCTTTTCCATAACTAGCTGGCCCCCGCTAAAACTAAAAGTATTTGCCCCTACATAATTACCTTGATTATTAGCCAAATAAAAACAAATATCAGCTCCATCGGTATCTAAAATTCTCAATTTATTGTCTTTATTTTTATAATAGTCCTTATTTGCAACTCCAGCTCCACAAACCGAGCTGTTGTCTACAACAGGCGTAGGTGGATCGGTTGAATTATCTAATCCGTAATTAACTTGTCCATTTCTTACTTGCTTAACTAAACCTTCCACAAAAGTCCTCATGCCTTGAGTTGCCTGTCTTAAAGCTTCGGTTCTGCGATTAATTTTTAAAGTATAGTTAAACAAGCCCATCATTGCTGTTGAAACCAAAGCAAAAATAGTGGTTGCGACCACAATTTCCATTAATGTGAAACCGGATTTAGATTTATGATATATGATTTTAGATTTTAGATTTATCATAATACAGCGAAAAACGAACGCATTTTGTCTTACCAGTTTTTCCAATTTGTTAAGTAAGATTTGAGTTCAACTTTGCAGGTAACTTTCGCAGCGGCAAAAGTTGCAGCCCTTGGGCATTTTTTGTCTGTCCACCAAACTTGAGATTGTACAAGAAGCTTTTGTAAATTCGACTTATTATAAGGAGCTGTGTTATCTGTTGTTAAAATAACTTCCCTATAAAAGTCGGAGTTGCCGTCTGCTCTATTAGTTCTTGGTATGTAAAAGCCCACAAAAGCACCAGATGTTGGGTCAGTATCTAAATCTAAACCCCAATTATTATTTGAACTATTAAAATCCCAGAATTTTTTTCCAGTGTCAGTAACGTAGCCAAGCTGATAACCCTTACTTCCTCCCGGTGGGTCAATACAATACCCCTTGTCATTATTAGGACTATTACAACTTGAAGGAGATAGCCAATTAGTATAACAATTTGCGGCATTATTAGTATTGCTAGTAAAGTCATAGCAACCATTTACGGTTAAAGAATCCTTAAGCCAATTTGTGTCCCTAATATTTTTTACAGCTTCTACTCCTTCCCTAGCAAGCCCAATGGCAATAATTTGTTTAGAAACATTACTCGAAGCATTTAAAGCGTAAATTGCTAGTCCTAAAGCAGCAACTATTCCCATTACCAAAATAAAAACAGCTACCACAGTTTCAATAAGTGTCTGCCCAGCCTGATTTTTTATTATTTTTTTTACAATTTGTTTACCCATTATTTTAAAATATTCGCAATAATTTTACTTTCACATATTGCCAAAACTACGGGCTAAAGGTTATTGCACCAGTTAAACCATTTACGGTAACAGTTTTAGTTAAACTCCCATCTACTGAAGTTAAAGTTATAACCATAATGGAATTATTAACCGCGCTACTGGTCGGACTATTGGCCACAAAATTTTTAATTTTTGCATAGTCATCATTGTTAAAATTATTAAATGCGCACCCAACATTTAAAGAGGTCGGGGTAGGAATTGCGCCTGAGTTTAAAATAATTGTCCCGAAAGGTAATTTATAAGCAATAAGCGCGCAAGAGCTTGCATTTGCTGAAGTTACATCCCGTAGTTCTGATGGGGCACTTGGATATTGTATATTCGGATCCGGCCTATCAATAATAAAAGGCGTTGTTTGAGCAAATCTTACACCCTGCGGCAAATAAACAGTTTCCACGTTGGTTGCCAATTGAGGAGAAGTTGAAACATTGTAAATAGCTTCAATTGTATATCTGTCGGGAGTCGTGGTGTCTAGCTTTAATAAATAGTATTGAACAGCCTGATTACCGTTTAAAGCTCTTGAAGAAAGAGTATAGCTGGCAATTTTTCTTAAATTAGAGACTAGTTCGTTTTGAGCAATTTTTAAATTTCTTTCAGTTCTAAGCCCTGTATAGTTGGCCAAAACTACCCCTGCAATCAAAACAAAAATTACCAAAACAACCATAAGCTCTATTAGGGTAAAACCTTTTTCGGAGTTAAAATTTAAGATTTCAGATTTAAGATTTGACCGCATCTTATTTGTTCTTTTTTGTTTCAAATGCCCAGAACCTTTTACTCAATTTAACTAATTTATTATACCATTAAAAACCAAGCAGAGCCAAATACCATTTAAGAAGAGGGGTACCAAAAAATAAAGCTAAAAAGGCACCGACAGATAAAAAAGTTCCGAATGGGAGCTTGGTTTTAAGGCCTTTATTCGCAAAAGCTAGCAAAAAAATACTAGTTATTCCTCCTAAAATTACCCCGATAAACAAACCAGCCCAAATAAGCGGCCAGCCCAAAGCTACTCCTAAAAAAAGCGCCAATTTTACGTCGCCAAAACCCATCCATAATCCTTTTGAAAAAAACCATATAGCAAAAAAAGGTATTGCGGCCAAACAGCCAGCTAACAGCCCCCCAACAGCATGTGTTCTAAGACCAAAAAACCCATACGGCGCGTAAAAATCTAAAAGTATATTTATAATTGTTAAAATAACGCATCCAAATAAAATAATGTTGTCTAAAATTAAAAAATGCTCTAAGTCAATAACAAAAATTGCTGTTAGTAGAAAAATAAATATTAAAGCTTTTAAAAATAAAATCCATTCAACCAAAATTATAGGGCTAAAAAATATGTAAGTAACTGCAAAAAGAACTCCCATCAAAATTTCAATTATTGGATACCTTACAGAAATTTTTCCTTTGCAATAGCGGCATTTCGCCCCTAAAAAAATAAAACTAAAAATAGGAAAGAGGTCAAAAACACCTAAACTATGGCCGCAATGAGGGCACGCAGATCTCCCGGTAATTTTTTCTTCTCTTGGTAGGCGCCAAATTATTACGTTTAAAAAGCTCCCCATACAGGCGCCATAAATAAAGGCTAAAATTGTGACTAATGTATTAAGGCTCAATTTGTAAAATGTTAATTAAAGCTGGAATTTTTAAAGTTTTGAATTCAGAATCATTTTTAGAATCTAAATTCAGCTGTTTTAAATTGGAGTCAGTCGGCCGTAACTTAAACGCTTCATTAAGAGCAAAACGCATTTGGACAGGTTTGTCCTCCAGTTGATAGACCCTAGCCAAAAGAAGCCAAGAAGGTAATAGTTTTTCGTCTAACATAAGCGATGTTTTTAAGTACTCTCTGGCTAAAGACAACTGTCCGTCTTCAGCTAAATAAAAGGCTGTGTGACTGTATCTGCTCGGAAACAGCTTATCTAATTTTAAGGACTCGTTCATTCGCATTATTGCCAATTTTAAAAATTTCCTATCTTTTGTTCTGTCATACATTAAATAGTACAAATTAGCCGCCATAACCTGGCTTTTTGAACTCTCAGGATGCAGGCTAATTATTTTACTTATATCTTTTTCTAGGACATTTGTATTTGGGCTAAGTATTATTTCGTCAGCTGTATTATATAAATAATAAAGCTGATTTGTGGGATTAAGTTTAATTGCCCATTTTATTTGTTTACTACTTTTTACAAAATTTTGGGCTAAATAATTTTCAAGTCCCTTAAAATACAAAATTTCCGCCGTTAAAAATACTATCCCGAACATTGAAATTACTAAACAAATAAAAAGCAGCAAGCCTTTAAAAGCAAAAGGAACTAGCCTCTCGGCAGACTTTACAAAATTTATCATTAGGCCGGAAAGCAAAACAATTAAACAAAAATAGTTGGCGGAAGATACAGGGTTAAACAGGGCCGCGACAATCCAAACTATTAAAGAAGCAATTAATCCAGCGGTCCAAAAATCTTTTTTGTCGGCTTTAAAGTTTTTATATCCAGCCCAAAAACCGAGTCCCAAAATACCAAAAAAACAAACTACAAAAGGTAAGCCTGTCGTGGCAGCCATTTGCAAAAATACATTATGAGCGTCGTCAAAAACCCCTGATTGCTTGCTTAAGTTTGTATCTCTAAATCTTTCAAAGTAAATTTGCAAGCTGCCGGGACCATAACCTAAAAATGGGTGGCTCAAAACCGCTCCAGCAGCAACATCCCAGGCAAAAAGCCTAGTATCGGCATTTGTGTCGGTGAATTTTAAAATCGAAATTAGGCTCCCAGGCCTTGTAACTTCCAAAAAACCAGTCGTTAAGGCAGCAGCCAGCATAACACTTAAAATCGATAAAATAAAAACTTTTTTAGACAACCCCAAAAATACAATAAATAACAATAAGGCCAAAATACCAAAAAATAAAGCTAAAAAAGCGCCTCTGCTGGAAAAATTCACAACAGCCAAAAGCATAATAAAAGTTGCAGTCGCGTAATAAACTTTTGCTTTAAAGTCCTTTGCATAAATTATTAGCGGTAAAACTAAGGGCATTACTGTAACTATAAACATAGCTGAAAAATTTGGATTTCCCAAAAGACCTGGGGCTCTGGCTATAAAAGCCTGTTCAATTCCCTCATAATACCCTACGCCAAAGCTTTGCATAAGACCTACAATAGCTACAATAGCTGCGTCAAAAAAAATAACTTTTGCCAAAAATTCCCACTTGGGTTTTTCCAAGGCAGCTAAAAAAATTAACAAAGTAAATGCCCAAAGAAAGTAAAATAAAAAACCGCTGGTAAAGCGAGTATAAAAACCAAAAAAACCATTCAAATAATTTATTGAAAATAAACTGGAAAGAAAACCAAAAAAAACAAAACCCAAAAACAAAAATTTAAAAGGTTTGTTTAAAAAATATAGTCTTTGTTTAGAAAAAAATAAAAAAATTACCCATCCGAAGAAGATTAACCAGAAAGCTAGTTTTATGGTTTCAAACTTTTCATTTAAAAACCAACCAAAAACTAAGGGTATAACTAAGGACAAAAGTACTAAAACAGAAAAAACTTTATCTTCTTTAAAAGGTAGACGCGGAATTGAAATCATTTTTAGGAATTAGGAATTAGGAATTAGGAATTAGGAATTTTTTCCTAACCTCCAATTCTTACGTCCTACTTAATAATTTTATTCCAGCCTAATTTGTAACCGTCTTGTGCTTTTGGCAAACAAAAACTAAGCTCGTAACTTTCCGGTCTTGGCCTTAAATACTTTAAAGTTTCCGGACAGAAACTGTTTTGGATATCACTGCTCTTTGGTATTTTTGTTAAATAATTTTGCATAACTTCAGAGCGGGCAAATTCATCGCCGGTCGGGTACCTATTATTGTCATCATAAAAATAATTTAAAGCCAAAATCTCTTCTGAAACCTGATTTAAAACTAAAATACTTTGTGCCTGTTTTTTTCCACTACTAACGCCAAAAAAAACTAAAAATAAAAAAACTCCTGATAAAATTAGGAATAAAATACTGTTACGAATTTTTGCTGAAATGTATAACTCCATAATCAGTATCATTATAGCAAAAAAGGATGCTTTTCCAAAGAAAAAGCATCCTTTAAGCAATTTTTATACTATTGAATACCAGCAGGTGTAAGAGTGTGCGGTCCAGCTGAATATCCACCGGTTGCAGCACCCAAACAGAAAGACAAGGTATAATTTGAACCAAGCTGTGTGGCTGCGTATTGATAGCTATTATTAGCTCCACATGAACCATCTGGAGGAACAGGCGCAGTCGGAATCAAACCAATATAAGTAGGAGTAAAAGTAAAGGTACCCAAACTTGTATTAGCACTCATATTTCCGCTACCAGTTCCCATAACGGCGTTAGGTGTTGCTACAACGCAGTTTGCGCAAGTCGGATAGCCGCCTGCATCGTTAAACGCTAGTTCAAGCGCTGATGCTAATTGGCGCACATCCGCCAATCTCTTGGCGTCTCTGGATTTGGCTCGAGCCGAGTTAAGGGCCAACAAGACCACGGACGCTAAAAGACCGATAATAGCAATAACAACCAACAATTCAATTAAAGTAAAGCCTTTTTCGTTTTTGTTTCGCAAAGTTTTCACCCCCAATCTTAATATAGGGTAAAATTTTTAAAAGTCGCCTTCTAAAAATTTAGCTTATTAATAATATTATAGCAAAAAATGAACCAAATTGCAAGCTACTTATCAACAGTAAGATATTAATTGATCATTGATAATGAATAATTGATAACTCAAATAAATTCCTTAGGGTTATTAATTATCAATTAAAAATTATTTGTTATGGGCTACGCCCCTATTGTACCGTGCTAGCCAAATTATAAATTGGCATTAATACTCCGGCCACCAAAAGGCCTACGCCTATACCTAAAATAATCATAATTATAGGTTCGAGCAAAGTCGCTAAAGTTGCAACTTTAGTGTCTACTTCCTTTTCATAAAATAAAGCCAGTTTGTTCATAATTTCATCTAACTGGGCGGTCTGTTCGCCAACCTTAACCATTTGAGTCACAATATTTGGAAATTCTGGATGCCCTGACAAACCTTCGCTAATACTTTTACCCGCGGAAATTTTGGTAACTGAATCTAGAACAATATCCCTATACACCACATTATTTATAATATCCGCTACTATTTGTAAAGACTTAATAATTGGTATACCGCCAATAACCAAAGTGGAAAGATTCCTGGCAAACCTAGCTAAATAAATTTTTTTAAAAATATCCCCTATAATAGGTAACTTAATTTTTAGGCCGTCCCAATTATACCTGCCTTTTTCCGTAGATAAATAAAACTTTACTGCTACAATAGCGCACGCAAACAATAAAATTACAATCCACCAAAATTTATCGAAAAAATGTGTAAAAGCAATAAGTCCTCGTGATACTGGAGGCAGAGCACCACCTTGTTCTTCTAAAACCGAAGTTAATTTTGGCAACACAAACTTAAACATTAACACACCTACCACACCCAAAGCCCCTAATACAAAACCAGGGTAAGTCATAGCGCTTTTTACTTTTGCCCTCAGTTCATAATCTTTTTCCTGCTGGTCTGCCAAATAGCTTAAGGATTTATCTAAACTGCCTGAAACTTCGCCGGACTTAACCAAACTAACATATACGCTTCCAAAAACCTTGTCGTGCTTGTTCATGGCTAAAGAAAGCGCCTCACCATTTTCAACCGATTTAATTAAATCTCTAACTATAGTTATTAAATATTTATTCGAAATTTGTTCTTCTAATATTCTCAAAGCCTGTAAAATAGGTACGCGCGCAGAAACCAAAGTAGCAAGCTGTCTGGAAAAAAGCACAATATCTTTATTACTAACAGTTTTACCAAACGGATTTATCCTACTAAAAAAATCTTCCTCTTCAACTGAAAGACCAATTATAATTAACCCGTTTTCGCTCAAAAGCTGCTCAGCCCTAGTCTGGTCTGCAGCAACTACAATACCGGATTTTATTTGACCATCTTTGCTTCTAGCTTTATATTGAAACTTCATTATATTCACTGATGCACGGATAGCACAGATAGCACGGATTTTAAACTACAAAGTACGATATAAATATCGTATCTGTGTTATCCGTGTAATCTGTGTATCTGTGAATTTAAGATATTAATGACAAAAAGTACTCGTTATCTAAAACAAAATTTTGTGCTACTTCAAACTCCACAACCCCCTGTTTAACCAAAAGAGCTAAAGTTTTGTCTAACGGTATCATACCCTCTTCCATGCTGGTATGGATAATATTTGGTATTTCGTAAACTTTATTGTCACGAATAACGTTTCTGACGGCATGGTTAGTTACTAAAATTTCGTATGCCGGCACCCGCCCTCCGCCAACTTTTGGTAAAAGACGCAAACTAACTACCCCAACTAAAACGCTTGCTAGCTGACTGCGAATCTGTCCCTGTTGACCTGGAGGAAATACATCTACTATACGGTCAATACTTTGAGCTGCGTCGTTGGTGTGCAGAGTTGCAAAAACCAAATGTCCGGTTTCTGCAATAGTTAATGCACTAGATATAGATTCAAGGTCTCGCATTTCACCAACTAAAACGACGTTAATGTCCTCACGCAACGCGGACCTTAAGGCGCTGGCAAAATCTGGGGTGTCAAGCAAAACTTCCCTTTGGCTAATAATAGACTTATTTGCAGTAAACATAAATTCCACCGGGTCTTCAATGGTTAAAATATGCTCAGCTCTGGTGTTGTTAATTTCGTTAATTAAAGAAGCAAGCGCAGTTGACTTTCCATGCCCAGTAGGCCCCACCATTAAGACCAGCCCTTGCTTTCTGTCTGTAAACTTTTTCAAGATACCGGGCAAATTTAACTCTTCCAATGTTTTTATATGCGTAGGAATTACACGCATGGCTATAGAAGGCATGCCTTTGTGTAAATAGGCATTAACGCGAAAGCGAATATTTTCCTTAAACGCGTAAGAAAAGTCTACTTGCAATTTTTCGTCAAATATTTTTTTCTGCGGGGCTTTTAAAAGAACATTTAATAAGTCATTAATACTGTCGGCGCTTAAAGCTTGGTAGGTATCTAGGCGTATTAACTGAGTGTCTACGCGAATAATTGGCGGCTCACCCACCATTAAGTGTAAGTCCGAGGCATCTCTTTCCAATAGTAGTGAAAGTAATTTATTTAATTCAAGTTCGCTAACTTTATACATATAAAATAATTAATTTTAAATTAACAACTAGCAAATTTTCAATCAATTTTTAAAAAGGGTTTTTATAATCGTAGCAATATCATGAGGTCTTGTTAAAGCTCTTTCTAAATGACTAACAACTCCTAAATCCATAATATTTTTCATAACTTCCATAGGCAAACGGTTACCTATAGTCAAAATTGGTAAGGCATGGTAGTCATTACGCAAGTTAGCTAAGCCTAATAAAAATACTTGGAAATTATTTTCCGAGTGAGGACTTATAACCGCTATATCAGGCTCAAAAAATTCTAAAATAACCTTGCTCTCAGAAATTTTTTCCGCGCTTGCCACCACAAATTGTTCGGTTTCTAAAAGTTTCTTTAGCATTACTCGTAAATAATACTCTGGCTCAATAAGCATTATTTTCTTTGGTGCCTGAGTTTGCGGCGCTAGCTCAGAAATATTAAATTTTTGTTTTAACAAATAGGCCATAAAAATATATGATTTAAGATATAAGATATAAGATATAAGATATAAGAAATCATTCCGAATCGTTTAGTTAATATCTTATATGATACATTTTATATCTTATATCCTACTCTGTTGTTACCCTAATAATTTCGTCTATTGTTGTTTCTCCCCTTAAAACTTTTAAATACCCATCTTGTTTCATAGTTATCATACCCATTTTTGCTGCAGCTTCATAAACTTTATGAGTCGATGCCTTAGAAAGCACCATATCTTGAATTTCGTTAGTAACAGCTAATACTTCAAAAATACCGTAACGGCTAGTATAACCCGTATGACCGCATTTTTCACACCCGGCTCCTTTATAAACTTTTAAATTTTTTTGATCTAAACCCTCTAAATACTCTTTAGGAACTTCGAGCAAATCTTTTTTTATTTCCTCTAAAAAAGCAGGTTGTATCTCTGTTTCTTTTTTACAATGCGGACAAATTTTTCTAACTAAACGCTGTGCCATAACCACATTTACAGAGGCTGTTAGCAAAAAAGGTTCAATACCCATGTCTATCATTCTCGGCATAGCTCCAATAGAGTTGTTGGTGTGTAAGGTTGAAAACAATAAGTGTCCTGTTAATGCGGCATGGACAGCAATTTCTGCGGTTTCCTTGTCGCGAATTTCACCTACCATTACAATATTAGGGTCCTGACGAAGAATACTGCGAAGTCCAGCGGCAAAAGTTAGGCCAATTTCAGCGTTAACTTGGCTCTGGTTTACTCCTTCCATAAAATATTCCACCGGATCCTCTAAAGTAATAATGTTAACACTGGGGGTATTTAAAATAGACAAAATTGCGTACAAAGTAGTGGACTTACCGCTACCCGTAGGTCCGGTAATTAAAAAAATACCGTGCGTTTTTTTAATATTTTCCTGGACCCATTTAAGAGCTATGCCTCTTAGGCCAAGTTGCTCCAAGGTTGGAACTGAACCTGTTTTGTCCAAAATACGCATAACAATTTTTTCGCCGTATATTAAAGGCAAAATTGAAACACGTAAATCCACCGACTTTTTTCCAACTTCCATATGAAACCTACCATCTTGAGGCAAGCGGGATTCGTCAATTTTCAAATTTGATAGAATTTTTATGCGAGTCACTACCGCTGACAAAACATTTCTAGGCAAAACCAAAGAAGTGTGAAGTATTCCGTCTATTCTATACCTAACCCTCACGTCTTTTTCAGAAGGTTCTACGTGAATATCTGAAGCATTTGCTTCTATGGCATTACTTAAAATAACTTCAACAATTTTAATAATAGGTGCATCTTCAATAACCTGAGGCCTAGATTCCTTTTGCTCTTGTATTGGCTTTTGCTCAACATCTTCTTTTGTTTGTATGTCTTTTAGAGCCTGCCCTACAACCCGTTTTAAATTTTGCTTCTTACCGCTAACTATTCCAACAGATGTTTCGGAAGCTAAATATAACTGAACTTGAAAATTTTGTTTTTGTCCCAAAAATTCCAAAGCTTGCAAAGCCGACAAATTGCCCGGGTCAGTAATAGCCACCTTAAGCAAATTACCTTTTAATTCAAATGGAACAAAATTATAAAAATTTATTGATTCTTGGGGAATTAAGCTAGTAACCTGAGGTGGAATTTGGAGCTGACGCAAATCTATATATGGTATGTTGAAAAATGCCGCCTTAGCTTTGGTAGCATCTTCTTCTTGTAAAATATTCCTGGCAATTAACAATTGCGTTAAATCTTGGCCGGTTTTTTGCCTAACCGTTTCCAGTTGCTCCACTACCGCAGCTGGCACGAACCCATTCTGGGATAAAAATTTAGCAAAAGTCTGGCCATCGTCTACCGCAGTTCTATTGGTTGTAGCCATAGCCTATTTTTTTATAGTATTAGTCCCGTCCTGCAAAAGTACTAAAGGTTTTAAAATTTTATCTGTATCAACCCCGATATCGGTTGGTAAACTAGCTTTTGGATAGTCAATTAAGTTAAACCTTAAGCTAGAATCTTTAACACTTTTTAAATCAAAAGTAGTTCCGCCAGGTAAAATTTGTCCGTCTTGCTTCTGACCAGTTTTCTCAACTTGCCCAACAACAGAAGGTGGCAATTCCGCTTTTTTGAAAAAATTATTGTAAATTACAATAGCACTTGCCGTAAAACAAGCGAATATTATCGAAACCTGGATTAAATTCTTTTTATTCATTCCGTTAAAGTTTTCTTACTTAATTTAAATAATCTTAGTAATTTGACTACTAAGGAGCAAAGTAATAAGTCGCCAAACTTGCATTCATATGAAAAATATTCTGGCTATCTACGCTTATTTGTAAATCTGAAATATCAAAAATTCTGCCGCTTCCTTCAAGTTTTTCTAAAAAAGTTTGGATTTGGTCAAATTGACCTTTTACACCCACTGCACCTATTATTTTTTTTAAATTCCTTTGACCAGAATATGGGTTTAATATTAAATCTCTATTTCCCGCAACAGGCGCATCTGTGCCGGCTGCAAATGAAAGTGATTCCGCGTTAACACCAGATTCAGAAATAAGTTTTTCTGCTATCAAATTAACTGTTAACACTTTACCATTTAAAGGCAGAGATTCGTTAAGTCTGGCAATAGAATCTGGGTTTGATTTCATATCTCTTATAAAGCCTTCTAAGATCTTTTTTTGTGACTCAATTTTGGATTGTTCCTGCTTAAGTGAATCTACTTTAGTAGTAACAGTGGCAAGTTCCGCATTTTTTGGAGAAACCACAAAAAAGTAAAACAATCCAATAATAACAATCAAAAGCACCATTTCTATTAGGCTTACCTGATTTTTCTTATTTATTGGGGGTAGTTGAATTTTGGAAAATGTTTTTGGTATTTCTGGCATAAAATTTTAATTTGCTGACAATATTCCGGGATTATAATCCATTTGAATGGTAAACAAATAGGCAGGTCCAGCCTCGTCTTGCACACGGCTAAAACCACCTAAACGAACGTTAAAAAAATTCTTGCTTATTTCCGGATCGTCAAAAACTTGTAAAAACTTGTCTAGGTCAGCAAGCGTAGGAACAACGGCCTGCATAGTAATTTTACCCTGAACTGTTAGGTTAATATTATTATAATATGCTGATTTGTAAGTTATTTTTGCCAATGCTGGCAAAAACTTTGAAAAATAAACATGAGAGCCGGACAAAGCAGTAAATTCTTTGGCTTGGGCCTGCCTTATCATAAATTCTTCTCTCCCCGGCATGCTTAAGGCTTCGGTTTTACTTCTGGCTATGCTGTCTGTAACTTCTAATATTTGCTTTTCAGTTGATTTTACTTTAATAAACAAATAGCCATAATAACCAATTACCCCCAAAGCCAAAACTACTAAAATTTTTACAACCCAACCTGATGCATTTTCCCAAATACTATGTTCGGACCCTGGAGTTTTTAATAAATTTATTTCGGCCATAATTTTTATCACGGATACAAATACTGCACTAGTGTATCCATTTTTATTTTTATTTCTGCTTTACTGTAAATTCTATTTAAAAGATTATTTATATTAGTGAGTAAGATTTTAAACGTATCTGTGTAATCTGTAATATTGTGTGTCCGCCTCGGCTCGAGTCGAGACAGGCATCTGTTAAATTATTTTCTTAAACCGAGTCCAATAGCTACGGCTAAATTTAGTGTATAACGCTTTAAAACAGGTTCTAACTCTTTAGAAAAAGCAATAAGTTTTAACGGGTTTCCCAACTCAACGTTGACTTTTAAATCCGAAAAGTACTCGCTTATTCCAGGAAGCATTGCCCCGCCCCCCACTAAAATTAACTTGTCTACCTTTACATTTTGTGACTGGTATATTGTTAACAACTGCTTAACTTCGTTTTTTATTATATTTAAAACTGGTTTTATAGTTTCCGGAATAAAGGTAGAACTACTTACACCAAAATCTTTTTTAAACTGTTCAGCCCTGGGAAAAGAGAGCCTTAAACTTTCACCAATTTTTTGAGTTATGGTATCTCCACCAATATTTAAGTTTCTACTAAGTCTTAAAAAACCATTTTCAACAATATTCAAACTAGTAGCCTTAGCGCCTATATCTATTATAACACAGTTAATATTCTCACTGCCTATTAAAGAACGTATTAAAGCCAAGGCTTCAATTTCTCCGGCCTGAGCTTTTAAACCCATGTTCTCTAAAATAGCTTGGTAGTTCTGAGTAATTTGTTTTGGTACAGCAGTTAAGAGTATTTTTACTGTTTTGCCGGACAGCGGGTCAACGGAAAGTATTGTCCAGGCCAAGTCTATGTCAGAAAGCGCTAATGGCACATATTTTTTTGCTTCAAACTCAACAGCAGAAGCCATTTCCGCCTCATTCATTTGCGGTAATTCCAAAACCGAAGTAAAAACCGCGCTGTTTGGAAAGCTAATAACGCAAGTATTTGTAGTTACCCCCGCTCGTTCTATTAACCTTTTTAAAATGTCAGTGGTTTTTTTTACCGACTCTGTGTCTTGCTTGCCGGAAAGTTGATACGGGGAATTTACCATGCCGTATGTTTCTAAAACTGGTGTAGAGTCATGGGAAATTTGGGCAATTTTAATGTTAGATGTGCCAATATCCACACCCAAAACCGAAGTTTTTTTTGCAAAGAATTTGTCGAAAAGCATTTTACTATTTTCAAAGATTTTTGTTTCTTGCAGCCTTTTTCTTAAATTCAGCATACTATATTCCTGTATGGTTGTCAAAACCAGACTCTTTGTGTTAAAATATGTTGTATTGGACAAAAATGCCCTATATAAGGGCGTGTAGCTCAGATGGTTAGAGCGCGTCACTGATAATGACGAGGTCCCAAGTTCGATTCTTGGCACGCCCACCACTTCTTCGCCAAGGCTACAAGTGCGAGCACGGATAGTAGACAACCTCTAAATATAGAGCTATCCGATAAACATACATCGCGAAGAAGTGTCCTTCGAAGCTCCCGCGGTAGCGGAGCGAAGTAGGACAATAATAAAAACTTAAAACAAAACCAAATGCGCTTTATATTCGCCCCACTACTATTTGTTGCAGGAATCTTCATAATGAAGTATTCTGTACAAATTACCGACCAATTCTCAGGTAAAATAGATTTGGCAGAAAAGTACCTAGGAACAGGCATTGGCGCAGGTACCTATACTTGGTGGAAACTTTTTGGCTTACTTATGTGCATTTTGTCTGTTTTGTGGCTGTTTAATATGCTCCCAACAGGTGTTAATATTGGTTCTCCTAGCTAAAGTTTTGTTTTTTGATGTTAATTGTTAATTGTAAAAGGTTAATTGTTGTATTCCCCTAAAGGGGTCCCCAAAAATTAGGAGCGCAGTTTCCGTAATGCTATACGCAAACGAGCACGGATTTTTGGGGAAAAGGAGCAATTGCTGATAATGTTAGTTAGAAGGGCTCCCGAAAACGAGGAGCGCACACAATCTACTTTTTCTAGTTTTAAAAAGTAGATTGGGGAGCACGCGTTTTTGGGAAAAAGGAGCACTTTATGGAGCCAGTGAGGTTTTGATTTAAATCAAAACCGAACAGGCGGAATAAAGGGCGACGCGGGCCATTAGCATAATGGTAGTGCACTCGGTTTGCATCCGAGGTGTCGGAGTTCGATTCTCCGATGGTCCACCAAAGAAAAATCCCGTCACATTAGTGACGGGATTTTTCTTTGTCCCGAGCGTAGTTACGCGATAGCGGAACGAAGTCGAGGGACACACTACCGATATTTTGCCGATTTTAGGCCTATTATGTTAAAATCTAAAGTACCATGATAAACACCCTAACCAAACTAGACCAAAATACCCTAGAACAAATAGCCGAAGAAAAGCGCGTGCGTAAGACCAACGAGCTTTTTTTGTTATTTAGCATGGGCAGCCAGTTTGACCACCTTATAAAGCAAAAACTAGATGCTTTGGGCGTGTTTTGCTTGGTTGCGGACCCAAAAAGAATAAAAGCCAGTGATGTAAAACAGCTTTCGCCAATAGGCATAATTCTTTCCGGCGGCCCTGCTTCTGCTTACGAATATCCACCTTTTGACAGTAAAATTTTTGATTTAGCTATTCCCCTGTTAGGTGTCTGCCTTGGTTTTCAAATGTGGGCGTACCATATTGGGGTAAATGTTAGCCTTTCCGATAAACGAGAGTTTGGTACTCATGTATTTCATCTTCGCTCTAAATCATTGCTTTTCGATGGAGTGCCCGCTAAGTCAAACGTAATGGAAAGCCATGGCGACAAAATTGCGGCTGACAAAAAATTAAAAATACTAGGCGCAACACAAAACGCCCCGGCCTCTGCTGCGGAATACAAACACTTATACGGCGTACAATTTCACCCCGAAGTTACCGAAAGCGAATACGGCGAAAAAATATTTGAAAATTTTGTTTTTAAAATTTGTAAAGCCAAAGATAAATTTCCTGCCAAGTCTGTGGCGCAGATGAAGATTGCCCAACTAAAGAATCAGATTAGTGGTAAACGTGTGCTACTTGCCCTGTCTGGCGGAACCGACTCTGCAGTTGTTGCCTACCTGCTTAAGCAAGCCTGTAGCGTGCCCATTTATGGGCCATCTGGGAAGCCGATGAATCGGCGCGCTACAAAGCCACAAATTCGCGGCGTCTATATTAAGGGGATTGACCGCCCAGACGACGAAGCAAACGTTATAAAATATTTTGGTTCACAAAAATGGATAGATTTAAAAATTGTCGATGCCACTAAAGACTTTTTAAAAGTACTTAAAGGCAAAACTGTAATGCGGGATAAGAGAATTGCTATGCGTGGCGTGTATAAAAAAGTGCTGGAAACAGAAGCCAAAAAGTTTAAAGCTGACTTCCTAGCCCAAGGAACTTTATATACCGACGTTTCAGAAAGCGGCGGCGGCTACAGTAGTGGCGCGCGCAAAGCCCAAATAAAAATACACCACAATGTTAATTTAAAATTTTCTATACCGGAACTTCAGCCTTTAGTAGACTGTGTAAAAGACACCGGCCGCCAAATTGGCCGTGAAATTGGCGTTCCCGAAGAACTCCTTGTCCGCCACCCCTTCCCCGGCCCCGGCCTAATTGTCCGCATTGAAGGCGAAGTAACGCCTGAAAAACTCCATACTGCGCGCAAGGTAGACGGAATTTATATAGAAGAATTAAGAAAGTGGAAACTGTACTCTACCGTCTGGCAAGCCGGCGCTGTAGTCACTAATTCTAATATAACTTGTACTAAGGGCGATGACTCAGCTGAAGGCCACGTAATAGCCCTCTGGGCCGTCTGGTCCGTAAACGGCTTCACCGCCCGCTCAGCCGAACTCCCCTACGACTTTTTAAAACACGTTAGTCAAAGAATTACGAATGAAATACGCGAGGTTGGTGGGGTAGTGTATAGAATAAGTGATAAACCACCCGTGACTATAGAATGGGGCTAGCCCCTTGTGTCATTCCCGACCCCGATCGGGAATCCAGAAACCTTCTTTATAAAAAAAGTATATACCTAGGTATATACTTTTTTTATAATTTCCCCTGGGTGGACAATTCGCGCGAATTGTCCAGTCGAAGATAATTAAATTTTTAGAGTACCTTTGCATTCAGGGTAACGGCTACAGCCATAAAATTCTCCGAACTTACCTTTTCTTTTTACCATTTCACTTTTAAATAAAAAACAAATTTGTTTTAAAATTCCATAAAAAATCTGTCCTAAAAAATCTTCTTGCATGAGTTAAATAATTAATGGGTCATGCCCCGATTGTTTTGCCGCCATCCCGCCCATAAAGAACAGAATGAACGCGAGTGAGGCTCACTTGAAAATAAGCAATACGAATTTTAATTTAGTGCAGGAAATTTTGATCGCAATAACTGAGCATCTTTCTTGTTGAATTTTTGTTCAAGCCTGCTTAAAACCAAATTCTCAGTTTCTGGAGACCAATATATTTTTAGTTTTTTCTTTGCTCTAGTGATAGCAGTATAGAATATATTATGTGAAATTTTTTCTTCTGTTTCATTCGTGATTACTATTTTCACAGAATCATATTCTAATCCCTGTGCTTTGTGGATTGATACTGCATAAGCAACCTGAAATGGAACAATATCTGAAGCAGAATTATCGTCGTCTTCATCAGTGCTTCTTAGTCTGTTGACCTTAAATCGAATCACGGACTTAGTCTCTTCTGAACTATCTAAAAGTTCTAGATCATAACCTTGAATATCTAATCCAGTGATCGGCTTATCTATTTGAATATCAAATTGAATATAATCTTTGAATAGTTGAATGGCTAGTATTTTACCTTTGAGATTATTATGTATCACTGAGCCAAACCTACCTGACTCATTAAATAGTATAGGATCACCTATTTTGTAAGTATGCTGATCTACCCACTCAACAGCTTTATTATCATTACTTTCCTGTAGAAACCTATTAATATTATTGATTCCGTAGAAACCATCATAATTCAGACAAAGAATAATCTCATCGGCTTCAGACCTTCTAAAAATCGAATCGTCCAAACGACCAGAGTATTTGTTCTGAGTTATATGTTCAACAATATTTTCTTCTAAGTTCCGAACCTTATTCCAAAGCGCAAGTAAATCGTTATTGTCCTTTGCGCGCCATGGTGTGGTCAGCTCTATAACTGACGAGTTCGGTACGAAACTTTTCGCAATGTAAAACCAGTTACCAAACCGAATCGATTCTATCTGGAATGTGTCTCCAACAAGGATTAATGCACCAAATGACGCTTTAATAAGTACGTCCCGCATATCTGAATTACTCACAACACTACACTCATCAATGATTAATATATCGAAATTAGTACTTTCATTATGATCACTTAGAAAACTCCTTATCGTTTTAAATTCGGTATTTTGAGCTTTGATTCTACTCTGTAAATTACTTTTTGCAGCATGCGTATTGGTCAAGTAAAGTTTAGAACCCTGATTGTGATATTTTGAGATGTGTTCTATTAGTTTTGTTTTCCCCGTTCCTGCTGCACCATAAATGAGCGAAACCTTTGATGAAACAAACATTTTCTTTAACGCCTCCTTCTTTTCTGGTGAATTAACATCGACGTCAGAGTCTGAAGATGAAAGCCATGCATTTATTGAGTTTGAGTAATTCTTGATTCCAGAACCTGATATTTCCTTTAATTTAGTAATGATGCCTACAACAGCACTTTCATAGCCCGTAATGTAGACATGATCCTTATATATATCTAACTTTCGATTCTGTTGTCGCTCTGAACGCCAAAGTAAGTTGTTAAATGTTTCTATGAGGGCGCTTTTATTCTCGAATTGTTTTAATTCACTTAATGGTGTATATAACCAGCCCTTTGTCTCTGCATTACTTGATATGCGACGAGCAAACAATTCGTGCTCTCTGTTTGTGGCATCTATGCAATCAAATAGGTCTGAAATCGGCGGATTATGACCCGCCGGAGAAGTTGCGAAGGGCATCTCATCAAATGGAATACATCCATATGCGAGATTTAAATTTGAAAGCTTATAGTTGCTACGTGAATCATACTGCTCTTTGATGATTCGATTGTTAAGGTTATAAAGTAAATATCGAAGAATATTACTTCCAGCAGAGTTATTCTTTATAAGTCCACGGCACTTATCAAGTAAATCAAGTATGCGCGATGTTGTAGATTTCTGCGCAATTCTTTCCTTAAATCTATTGTAGTAATTATCAGGAAAATCAACAATTTCAACAAAATCCAGCCCTGTTTCTGTCAAAAACGACATCACCTCTCTAAATTCTGCTGTTTTCTTATTATAGCTTCTAGCATCCCGATTAAAAATTTTTTCTAAATTCTGGAATTCGCATGGTCGAATCTCTGTCTCCCAGCTATCAATAATAAAGATAGGCATCTTATTATTTGAGACTTCAATGTGGTCAATTCGTACGGCAAATTCTACAGCATAATTTTCTGTTATCTCCAACTTAGTAAAAGCAATGAGTCTGTCAAATTTACGAAGTTTGTCGTCTGCAATTCTAAAAGTCAATTCATAGAACACCTCTTGATTGACAATAAACGGTTTAGTTTTTTGTATGTAAAATCTAATATTGCTTTTTACCTGTGTTGATTTTGGGTTTTTAATTTTCTCGGCTATTTTTTCATAATACTCACTGAGGGTTTGATCTGTATCTAATGGAAACTTCTTAATGTTGCGCAAGACATCTAAATTGTAATTTGATTTTAATAGAGTCTTAATTTTAAGTAGATAAATATAATATTTGAGCATCAGTCTCTCTGATGCATCATCGTCCGTTGCAAAATGTGACTTCGATTCCTGTAATCGCTTGTGAAACTTGCTTAAAAATCTTAGATTGGCTCTAGACGCAACAAAATTCTTGGCTTTATTTTTAAAAACATCATTATCATAGTTAGTTTCTCCAGATACTTTGACTGATATAGCTTCTACAAAAGTTCTTAGGTTATTTAGGATATTTTGCGATAAAAAGCCTCTCTGGTCCCCACTAAAAATATTAATGAGCTCACATATAGTTTGATCGCAAATATTAATTTGCTCATCTACAGTTCTCATAGGTTTACTTTCTAAATTTAGTTAGATCGTCTTGTTTGCATACATCTTGCAATTTTTAAAATCTGTTTTTCCGCCCTTTCACCTTCATAGAATTTCTTGGACTACGCCCTGGACACTGTCACCTTCCTCTGGTGTTATTTGCATATGACTTTTATTAGTGCTTTTTGGTAAAAGTATTCTACGGCCGTCCTTTTTCTCGTATATTTTTATTGTTACGTTATCACCAAGTAAAGAGACGACTTTGTCGCCTGAATACGCCTTTATTTGCTGTCTGCACAAAACCAAGTCGCCGTCGTTAATGCCTGCTAAGTTCATTGAATCACCACTGGCTTTTAAGACAAAATATTTATAACCTGGCTTTATTTTAGTTGAATCAACATCAATATGCCCTTCTGTATTTTCTTCCGCGTAAAATGGAGCGCCGCATGGAGCACTGCCTAATATTGGAATTCTGAATGTTTTTCTTATAAATTCGGAAACAACTTCTTTTACTGATTGCTGCTCGATTTTTTCTTGTCTGACATTAATTCTATTTTTAAAATACTGTTCCGTTTCCTTGTTTACAAAATAAAGATAACAGCCCCGCATTCCGCGAGTCATTAGTGTCTTATAAATATTTAAAATGTACCTTTCTAATTCTTTCGGGTCAGAAATTCCACGCCATCCGTTTCTATCCTCATACTTGTCTTCATCTACTATCAAACAATCATTTTTTGCATCATACGCTAATTCTGGCCCTACTATTACACCGACATAATTTAAATCATAGCCTTGAATTGTATGAATACAACCAACTTCATTGATTGCATTTTTGGAATTCACCCAGTTACTTGTGGTACTATTCCACCTTAACTTTACTCCATTTATATCTATATCTGTCGCTTTTGGATCTCCTCTGCTAACCCAAGGCCAAGCAAAACCAGCCACTACCCTGCATAAACCCAACTCGCTATTTTTATCTTTAATATCCCCCACCATTTCAGCCACATCGTCATAAATTTTAAAGTCAAAATTTTCAAACTTTCCATCAATAAAATTTTTCCCTTCAAATACATCATTTATAAACTGTATATACTTTTCTCCACCTTTCACTCTAAGCTGACTAGTTAAAAAATGGTTTGTTGCATTAAGTTTTTTAAATTGGTCAAAGTGAACATCCGTTGGTCTTATATTTTGATTTGCATCGTAGAAAAGAATTTGTTGTCTTGAGCATTTAATAATCCAGTCAAGTTCAGTACCTCCTTCACCTAAGCCTAATTTTTCATTCATTGCGTCATGACTTCTGTAATTTGTTAAGTTTCTTCGCTGTCTAAGGCGATGAGCTTCATCAACAAGTAATAAATCGTATTTTTTATTAGCTACTTCGCTTGGACCTATTACCATATCGGACGAAAGTCCGGAGACATGAGAAAAAGCTTCCTGAATAGAAGTTCGTAAGGAAGTCATAGAAATTACTAAACCAATTTCTAAATCTTTAGTTTTTAGGTCTTCTTTAAGTAATTTTATTAAGTAAGTAGCCAAGACTGTTTTGCCAGTTCCTGGGCCACCATTTACTATATGCACGCCTGGTTGACCATCTACAACAACGTTATATAATTCTTCAGCCACAGCTAATTGATCTTCTGTAAGAGCTTTATATGGTGAATATTTAAAAAGTTCACTATTTTCTATTTCAGTCAGCTCACGCCTTACCAAATTAAGATCTTTTAGTTTTGTCCAAATGGTTTCTAATTTTGCCCTATACCTATCCCTGTCAAAATAATTATGATTTACTAAACCCTTATTACCATTTTGTAATCTAAAGGAGCCTTCGGCAGAAAAATATTGAATAAGCTGAGATTCAAGATCCAACGTTGCCGATTTGTTAAACTCCTCGTCAATTATAATATGCATTCTTTTTAAACGGAGCCTGTCCTGATTTTCGTAATGTTGCCTGCTTCTGCTGTGGGCACTAGTTGTCTCACCTATATAAACCTCTTGCTTATTTTCAATAATATAAACAACAGGCCAATCACGCCCAAGGGGGAATTGTTTAATTTCCTCAAATCCAGTCTGATCAAAATTAAAAGTTTGAATATTAGACATGTTCTGCTACGTCTGTATCTTTTACGCTATTTAAATTCTGTATATTTAGAATGCTTGCCTTTTGCTTTTTTAATTGGATACTTTTTTTTATTTTGATCCATTTTTGCTTCAGAAGCTTTAATTAAATCAATACCTAAATCATGGGCCATAAGTAGCACCCAATAAAAAGTATCTGCTAATTCATCGCCGATTTCCTTTTTATGACTTTTTATGTATTCCTGAATTTCTTTTTCATTCTTCCATTGAAAATGTTCGGCAACTTCGGCGGCTTCCAACATTAAAGACAAAGCGACGTCTTTAGGATTATGGAATTGTTTCCAGTCGCGCGCATCACGAAAGGCAATTATTTTTTTTGTAAGTTTTTTTATATCTGACATGCTATTTCTTCCTATCCCCTGTTAAATACAAATCCAATTAAACAGGGTAAACTTAATTACTTTTTTGCTTTAAAATCCCGAATTACCAACCCGCCTCGGATCTTCTTAATAACCACCCTTTGCTTTTCGCGCCAACCTAGGGCATCGGTCATTTCTTTGGGGAGCGTAGAGGCCAGGCTGGTTTTGCCTATTTTTAACAGTTTTCTTACGTTTTTATTCTTTAGCTTCATATAGACTTAAGTATATACCGGAGTATATACTTTTTCAATTCGCTTTGGGTAAGGGTCTTTTCAAAAAGACCTAAATATATTATAATTTATGCACGTTTTTTAGGACTACAAGAAGAAGGAGAGGTTCAAAATGAAAGATAGACAAAAGGCTGAGATTGCAAAGCAGGCCATAGCCCTTAAAGCTTTAGACGGCGGACAGAAAACCCAAGGCGGAATTATTCTGCCAAACGGGGCTGCAGTCACCGAATTCGGTAAACCGGGCGGGATGCAACCGGGTCCCAGCGATGTCGCGTTTGGCTTTGTACTATTCAAACACAAACGCAATGCTCGGTTGAGAACCCCCATCAAAAAGCGGTAGCTGCTCAAAAATCATGGCCCGAGGGTGCATACGCATTCCTCGGGCTCCGTTTTTTTTCATTATTTAAAAATACCAACTTCCACTCTACATTTCCGCGACTGGACAATTCGCGCGAATTGTCCAGTGGGGGTGGGATTTTGCTTTATGCCTTTTAAGCAGCCTTTGCTTGCTTGGGCTGGCTTGCGCTTTCGGCAATTTGCCTTATTTTTTCTAAAACCGACTTTAGGTTGTTTACGTTATTTTGAATATTTGTTTTTAAGTCTAGCTTCCCCAGTGCTTGCTGCTGCTCTTCTAGGGAACCTACGAACTGTAAAAAAACTTCCTGCTCTTTAGGCGAAAGCGGAGAATTTATGTCACTTCCCATACTTTGCATAAGCGCTTCAAAATTTTCTGAAGTTATACCCAAATAAAATACCGGTAAATTTTCAAGTTTAGTCCGAATTACTTTTCCATTCTTTACCCCTAAGCCAAAATTTACGGTAGCTCCACCTTTTTCTGCTTTCCGTTTAGTTTTTTCTGCTTTGTTCCTGTCATGCTCGCCTTCGTGAAAGTCGTCTATAGCACAAATTACTTCACCGGTTTTTTTGTTGACTATTAAGTTGTCTACCCCTGCTTTATAGTCGTCATGCACCGCGGACCTAACTACCAAAAATTCATCTTTTAAAAATTTATAAAACAAAAGCATAATAGCCTGTTCAATTTTGCTTGATTTGCTTTGCTTGCTGCGCTCTTTCCAGTCTTTAATTATTCTATTATATTCCGGTGTACCTCTGTCTACGCGAAAAGCCATACTGTGCGCGGCTTCGCTGTCTGAAACTTCGTTATTAAAATTAGCCATTTGGGAATCTGAGTAAATTCCTCCACTATTTTTTGCAAAACCCGGCATAGACAAAGTACCGTCTTTTTCTACCAAATCCTTTAACCTGTGAACTTTCTCCGCTTCCGAATTTATACTTTCAGAAGCAGCTAAAACTAGGCTCTCTAGTTTTTCAGCCATGTTCCCTTTTCTTACCACCCTTGGTGCAAACTCATTTGTATTGCCAATATAAAATTTAGTATTTAATGCTTATTTTTCGACTGGACAATTCGCGCGAATTGTCCAGTGGGTGCAAGTTAAACAAAAAGCTTGGTTGCTTGTTTTATATCTGCCGGCAAACTTTTATTTAAGACATAAAAAAAATGGCCTTGTTTACATTCTGCTTCCAGCAAGTCTAAATTCTGTAAAA